>CAZRNX010000040.1:0-6906 GCA_964601555.1 uncultured Candidatus Saccharibacteria bacterium
TTGTATCAATGCCTTTCATAAAAAATAAAAGGAGCCCCCGGTTTCCCGGGGGTTGTTTGATCTTTCGACAGCTTTTTCCCATCTTAAAGAAGGGCGAGAACGCAGGCAAACAACATGCTATCCGTGCTCATCCCCATCAGAAAAAAGCAGCCTGCTACCCAGATAATGTAAGGCATGCGTTTTGTTAGTATGCTACAAAGCGCGAATATCATAACGAGGACTACATGGCTTATGAATAGTGGACCGGGCTGCCAAATTCCGCCTTGCATTACAAAGCGTAACAAGGGGATACCGGGGAGTATTATCAATATTAGTAGTGATACTACAAATATATAATTCCCGAAGTCTCCGTCTCTCCGGCGTATCCGCCCGCCCCAAGCCCATATGATACCAATGAGTAGGAACAGTGGTAAGAAAACGTAAAACAGCTCATTTTGGAGATTTTGAATTTCGCTCATTTGTAACCCTTGTTTGCGACTGTGACTAAGCGCAGAATACCACAGGGGGTTGAGTAAGCGCAAGGAGCCACACAGGTGAAAGCGCGCACCAAGATTTTATTTCTTCCCACTTTCTTTTTTTCTGATATAGTACGGCTATGAAAGCATTTTTTCGAGCCGAGGTGCCGCTATGGGGGGTGATCATTGCGATCATCGTGACCATTGCGGGTATGCTTGCTATTGTCTTTTATTTCGGCCCCGCCCCGAGATTGTATTCCGTCTCTCTTCCGCCGGAGAAAATTTCTCTCGGAGAATTTAAGTACGGAGAAGAGTCGCGGCTTTCGAACCCCGATATTTTCAAAAAAGTAAAAGATGATTTTCTTGCACAGAAGGCCTCTTTTGTTGAAGCCGACCTCTCTTCCATGAAGCTTGCGCTATATCAAGATGGTGTGATGACGAAAGAAGTTCCGATTTTGACCAAAGGCAAAGAAGGCTCATGGTGGGAGACGCCTGCGGGGATTTATCAAATTCAATCCAAAGAGAAAAATCACTTCTCTTCGTTCGGCCACGTGTATCAGCCGTGGAGCATGGCGTTCCAAGGGAATTTCTTCATTCACGGCTGGCCGTATTACGAGGGCGGGAAGCCGGTATCCTCGCAGTATTCCGGCGGCTGTATCAGACTCTCCGACGAGGATGCGAAAGAAATTTTTGCCTTGTCGCAAGTCGGCATGCCGGTTCTGGTCTTCGAGCAAGATTTCGGCGCTGATACGTTCGCCTATGCGAAGCGCGGGGCGGGCATTTCCGCGGAGAAGTTCCTGGCTGCGGATATTGGAAACAACTTCGTATTTCTTGAGAGGGGCTCGGGTGAGCCGACGGCGCTTGGGAGCTTCTCGCAGTTTCTACTTGCGATCGTTTCGGCGGAATATATAAATATGGAAAAGAGTATTTCCCTTGATCAAGACTCTCTCGCTACGACATCCGGGAGGTTGAAGAAGGGAATGGAAGTGACACCATTTGACCTTCTGCACCTCATGCTCCTAGAGTCATCGGGGGAGCCATTTCCGGTTTTCGGAAGTATTTTGGGCGAAAAGCGGCTTCTTGCTCTCATGAACAGCAAGGCGCGGGCGGTGGGGATGAACGCAACACACCTTAAAGAATTTTCTCCAAAGACTTTGCGGGTGGAAGGAGTGACCAGCGCTCAAGACCTTTTTCACCTCGGAAAATATCTTTTCAACAACCGGAATTTTCTCCTCAAAATGAGCGCTGGGAAACTTTCCGGCTCTGCGTATGGCGAAACGAAGTTGCGCGGGCTCGTGAACGAAAATCTTTTTATCGGAGACGCGCGCTTTCTTGGCGGCAAGGCCGTCGCGAATGAAGAGCCCAACCTCGGAGGCGACTTCTTCGGCATATTTGAAATTCAAGTGCGCGGCGAAAAAAGGCAGGTATTTATCTTTCTTGAAAATTCAAGCTATATTCAAGACGATGTCGAGCGGACGATACAGTATGTTCAGAACAGCTTTGAGTGACTTTCCCCTTGAGAATTACAGGCGCCTCGTTTACTATAAGGCTGTATGGAACCAAACAAGAAAATCTTGATTGTCGAGGATGAAATTTTCCTCCGAACCCCTCTTACGAGCAGTCTTTTAGAGGAGGGCTTTCAAGTTCTGCAAACAGAGAATGGCGCCGAAGGTCTCCGGGTGGCATTAAAAGAACATCCCGACCTCATTCTTCTAGATGTATTTATGCCGAAAATGGGGGGACTCGAAATGCTTGCTGAGCTTCGGAAAGATGAGTGGGGCAAGCAGGCGCACGTGATGCTCCTTACCAATTCTGCCAACACAGAGAATGTCGCCGCCGCGCTCGAAGGAAATGTAACGGATTATCTTGTAAAAGCCGAATGGGATCTGAAGGAGATCGTTAAGAAAGTGAAGCAGAAGCTTGCGGTAAATTTATGAATTCCGGCGGAACGCTCCCGCAAAATAAATATGGACACGCAAAAAAAGATTCTCATTGTTGAAGACGAAATGTACCTGCGCATTCCTCTCGCGGGGCAGTTCAAGGCCGAGGGTTTCGCGGTTTTTGAAGCAAAAAACGGGCTTGAAGGGCTTGAGAAGGCGTTTGCCGAACACCCGGATATCATTGTGCTTGATGTTATGATGCCCAAAATGGGAGGAACGGAAATGCTTGAGAAATTGCGAGAAGATCCATGGGGGAAGGCGGCCATGGTGCTCATTCTTACCAACTCCGTCGAACGCGATTTTGTCAAAGATGTACTCGGCGACAACATGCCGGAATACATGGTGAAATCTGACTGGGATATTGCGGATATTGTGAAGAAGGTGAAACAAAAGCTCGGAATGGGGGGTTGATATAAAGAGAGGTCAAAAATTTTAAACCATGAAAGACGTTCACCTAGAAGAGCTTTCTTCTCCGGGCTGCACCCATTGTGCGGCGTTTGAGACGTGGTGGCATACTATTGAGAAAGACTGGCCCAATGTGAGGTATAAAAACACAAGTGTCATTACTCTAGAGGGGCAAGAGCTTGTGAGCAAACACATGATTTTCACTTCGCCGGGCATTATTATAAATGGCGAACTCTTCTCCACCGGCGGGGTGGACAAGGATAAATTTTTAGCTAAACTGAAAGAAGTTTCAGCGCAGCAATGAAGCGGAGCGATTATTAATAATCCATTTACTCGCATGCACCAGTATCAAAAAGGCAATTTTGCAATCGCGATGGTAGTTCTTATCGCGCTCGTCTTGGGAGGCTTCTGGCTTACCGGCAGGAATAAGGCTGAAGCTCCGGGAAATACGGGACCTATTAAGATCGGAGTCCTTCTTCCTCTCACAGGAGAGGCGGCTGTCTACGGCGAGCCTGGAAGAAATGTTCTTATGCTTGCCGCGGAAGAAATCAACACTTCGGGCGGAATAAACGGCCGGCGGATCGAGCTTATCATTGAAGATGCGAAATGCAGCGGCAAGGACGCGGCGAGCGCGGCGCAGAAACTCATCAATGTGGACAAAGTGCAGGTTATTATAGGAGGATTCTGCTCGAGCGAGTCGCTTGCGGCGCTTCCGGTTGCTGAAGCGGCGAAAGTCATCCTTTTCTCTCCCGGCTCATCAAGCCCCGATCTTACCGGCAAGAGTCCATATTTCTTCAGGAATTATCCAAGCGATGCAACGCAGGGCGCGGTTCTTGCGCAAGTTGCATTTGCCGACAAAGGATGGAAAAAGGTTGCATTTATCCAAGAGAAGCTCGACTATCCACTCGGCATTTACAAAGCGTTTGACGCGAAATTCACCGAGCTTGGCGGCGCGACGGTAAAGGAAGAATTCGCGTCCGATACGACGGATTTCAAAACGGCCCTTTCCAAACTTCGCGCACAGAAACCCGACGCCATATTTATTGACACCCAGACCCCAGCCGCATCTGAAAGAATCTTGAAGCAATTAGGAGACCTGAAATGGAAGCCGAAAATCCTCGTTGCGGATGTTGTGCCGGGAGACGTGAGCATGGTGGCGAAGAATAGCGCAGCGCTCGAAGGCGCGCTAGCGGCCGAGTTCGGCACTGATCCTAACAATGAGAAGTTTGGGCATCTCTTGGAGGCTTACAAAGCAAAGTATGGCGTTGATCTTCCTTATCAGAGCTACGGCCAGACGGAATATGACGCAGTGTACATGATTAAGGACGCCATACTTGCAGTCGGAGATAATGGAGAAAAAATTGCCGCGTGGTCGCGCACGGTGAAAGATTGGATGGGCGCATCAGGGCTCATAACTATCGGAGCGGATGGCGACCGCGCGAGCGGCCACACGGCCAAAGTCATCAAGAACGGCAAGGTGGAGCTGTATGTGAAGTAAATGGATATCCTGCCTCAACTTCTCGCGAATGGGATTATTGCGGGAGCGCTGTATGCGCTTCTTGCACTCGGATTCAACTTGCTCTACGGTGCGGCGAAGTTTTTCGACTTCTCGTATGGAGCCGTTGCGATCGCGGGAGCATATGCGGCATTCTATTTCTCCCACACTCTCGGCATGCCGCTTTTCACGGGTGTGGTCTTCGGGATTATTTTTTCCGCACTTCTTGCGCTTCTCCTAAATATTCTCGTTTATCATCCTCTTCGCAAAAAGAAGGCGACAAATACCGTGCTTCTGATCGCTTCGCTCGGCGCGTTTACTCTCATCCAAGCGATCATCGCCATGCTCTTCACGAGCCGGTTTCGTTCACTCGCTTCTGGCGAGACTCATGTGAGAGAATTTTATGGAGTGACAGTAACCGATGTACATATTTTGACCATCGCGTTCTCTCTCATTGCGACGGCGCTTGTATGGTTGCTTCTCTCGAAAACTTCTTTTGGAAAATATGCGCGAGCCGTATCAGATGACCAAGAAGTGGCGATGTTTGTCGGTATCAATACAGAAAAAATTATTCGCAATGTGTTTCTCTTGAGCGGCGCAATCGCGGGGCTCGCTGGAATTCTCGCCGCGCTTGATACCGGTATGGAGCCGACGCGCGGACTCTCTCTTCTTTTGAAAGGTATTATTGCCGCAATCATCGGCGGCTTCGGGGATATCCGCGGGGGTCTCCTTGGAGGATTCCTCCTCGGTCTTGCGGAGAACTTCGGCATCTGGAAAATTTCAGCGGAATGGAAGGACGCCATCGCATTTCTTCTTCTCATACTTTTCCTCCTTTTCCGACCGTACGGAATCTTGAATAAGAAGCAGAAACTGCAATAAAACATGGACGCCTATATCATCCATCTCGCCATACTCTTCCTCATCTACGCTATTCTCGGCGTGAGTTTGAATCTTGTAGTGGGCCATACCGGGCTCCTCTCAGTGACGCATGCCGCGTTTTATGGAGTAGGCGCGTATGCGGCGGCAATACTTACAACGAAGGCCGGAGCAAATTTCTTTGCGGCGCTCCTTATTGGGATTGTACTCGCCATGCTTATTGCGCTCTTGGTGGGTTTCGTATTTTCAAAGTTTCGTGGGGATTACTACGCGCTCGGAACTCTTGGATTTAACGTAATAGTCTGGAGCATCTTTCTCAACTGGGAAGAGCTTACCCGCGGTCCTTTGGGTATTCCAGGCATCCCGCGGCCTGAGATTTTCGGTGTTTCTCTCTCTTCCAATTTTTCATTTCTCATTCTCGCCGCCGCTCTTTTCGCGCTCACCTATACCCTTGCGCGCTTCATCGAACAATCCTCCTTTGGCCGCGCGCTCAAAGCGATTCGTGAAGACGAGGAAGTGCTCCGAATTTTCGGCTACAATGTACACCATTTTAAACTCGCCATTTTCACCATAAGCGCGGGGATTGCGGCAGTCGCGGGCGCGATGTACGCTTCCTACATCACCTTCATTGATCCGGGTATGTTTACCATCAATGAGTCGGTTTTCGTTCTTGCAATAATTATTCTCGGCGGACTGGCATCTCTCCGCGGCTCAGTCGTTGGCGCGCTCTTTCTTGTGCTCCTTCCCGAGCTTCTTCGCTTCGCCGGATTCCCGAACGAGATCGCCGCCCAAATGCGCCAGGCGATCTACGGCCTTATCTTAACCCTCCTTATGCTTTATCGGCCGCAAGGATTATTTGGGGAATATCGGTTGTGAAATTTTTCTCGTGGTGATATAAGAGAAGATAAGAATACGATAAAGATTATGTTCGCTTCGCTCCAGACAGAAAACCTCTCCAAGCATTTCGGCGGCGTGTTTGCTGTTGATAATGTGACGCTCACTTTTGAGCCGGGGAAGATTACCTCAATCGTAGGACCGAATGGGTCGGGGAAGACGACGCTTATGAATATAATTTCCGGAATGCTCCCGTTTGAATCGGGCGCAGTAATTGTTTCTGGAATGACGTTTAGGAGGGTAGAACCCGAAAATGTTTTGGCCTTTGGCGTGGTAAGAACATTCCAGGACATCAGACTGTTTGAACAGATGCCTGTTATGGATAATATCTTGGTTGTTTTAACCGAACGCAATGTCTTTAGCGCGCTGTTTGAAAAGCACGAGGGGTATCATGAAAATCGCGCGAAAGAAATTTTGCGGCGCGTTATGCTTTGGGAGAAACGGAACAATCTCGCCCGCGACCTCTCGTACGGCCAGAGGAAGCTCTTGGAAGTCGCCCGCGCGCTTGCAACAGACGCTGATATTTTTCTTTTTGACGAGCCGTTCGCCGGACTTTTCCCCGATATGTCGAAGATGGTATCGGTCGTCCTGAAAGAGCTTCGGCGAGAAAATAAAACAGTTGTTTTAATAGAGCACAATATGGAACTCATTCGCGATCTCTCCGACCACACTATTGTCATGCACTACGGCGAGCTTCTTGCGGAAGGCGTTCCCTCCGACGTCCTCTCGCGAAGAGATGTGATGGAAGCGTATTTGGGAGAGTAAAGAAAATATGTTTTGCTGTATGTATAAGTTATAAGTATGGAAAAAGCCATTCCCCTTCTCGAACTAAAAGACATCT
>CAZRNX010000041.1:0-6833 GCA_964601555.1 uncultured Candidatus Saccharibacteria bacterium
GTAACCATAAGGATATGTTAGTTCCTCTTGGTTACGATTACCACTAATTACCAAAAATAAATGAGCGCAAAAAAAATCCTTATTTTTTCTCTCGCATACTATCCGAAATACGTCGGCGGGGCAGAGGTGGCAATTAAAGAGATTACCGATAGGATTAGTCCGGAAGAATTTGAATTTCATATGGTGACCTTGCGCTTTGATTCAACACTACCGGAAGTGGAGAAAGTGGGTAACGTGCTGGTGCACAGAATCGGCTTCGCAAAGCAATCTCCCTCACCCCAAGAACTCGTACGTTTTCCTTGGTATTTTATAAAAGTTTTTTACCCGCCTCTTGCTTTCTTTAAAGCTGTGTCGCTCTATCGAAAATACTGCTACGACGTGTTCTGGGCGATGATGTCCTACATGGGCTTTCCGATACTTTTTTTCAGAATGTTTTATAAAAAAATTCCGTATCTTCTAACGCTTCAAGAAGGCGACCCATTTTCTCATGTGCGCGACAGGCGGAGAATACAAATATTCGGCTGGTTTTATAGGAAGGCGTTTCGCGATGCCGCTGCGGTTCAGGCTATATCAAATTATCTCGCGGGATATGCGCGTGAAATGGGATTTAAGGGCGAGCCGGTCGTGATCCCGAATGCGGTGGACACAAGGTACTTCTCGCAAGAATTTCCAGCTTCTGAAATTGTGGCGTTGAAAGATAGTTTGGAAAAGAGAATCGGCGATGTGTTCATGATCACCACGTCGCGGCTGGTTCATAAGAACGCGGTAGATGACGTTATACGATCGCTCAAGCTTCTTCCGGAAAATATTAAATTTCTTGTGCTGGGGACCGGACCCGACGAAGAAATGTTGAAAAATCTTGCGAAGACCGAAGGAGTGGAAGAAAGGGTGAAATTCTTAGGGCAGGTAAGCCACGACGACTTGCCGAAATATTTGAAAGCCAGTGATATCTTTATAAGACCGTCGCGTTCAGAGGGAATGGGGAATTCTTTTGTTGAAGCATTTGCCGCGGGTCTTCCTGTGATCGCCACTCAAGAGGGCGGTATTGCGGACTTTCTTTTTGATCCGGGACAAAACCCCGATAAGCCATCAACCGGCCGCGCGGTAGACTCTGATAGTCCTGAGCAGATTGCACAGGCCGTAAAACTTCATTTGGACAACCCGGATAAAACGCGGGAAATAGTAGAGAATGCGAGAAAACTTGCTTTTGAGAAATATGACTGGGACTTGATAGCGCGTGATATGAAAGAGAAAGTATTTGAGAAAATTCTGGCGAGAGAGTGAAAAATGTAGTAGCGTAGAGACATGCTATTCTCGCGCGTCGAAACCGAGAGGGAAATGGAGAAGCTGAAGAAGCAGATCATGAAAAGTCCGGCTCTTTTGTCGCGGGTTCTCCACATCAGGAAGGGACTCAAATACGCCAGACGACAAGGATCTCTCGGCGGCGCCATGCCGACGAATGCCGAAATACTGGCGCTTTACCAGGGGATGGTGGGGAGAGGGGAAGAGAGGAGAAACGAACGGATAGAGTTGCTCTTGCGAAAGATCAAGACGAAAAGCAATTCCGGCGTGGCTGTGGTATCGGTGCTTACCATGCCGTATAAATGTCCTGGTCGATGTACGTATTGTCCCACGGAAGAAAATATGCCAAAGAGCTATCTTTCCAAAGAGCCGGCGGCGGCGCGCGCGCTTGCAAATGATTTCGACCCTCGTCGGCAGATTTTCTCGCGGCTTCAATCGCTTGTAACCAACGGTCATCTTGTGGACAAGATTGAGCTTATTGTCATCGGCGGCACGTGGAGCTTCTATCACCCCACATATCAAGAGTGGTTTATTAAAGAGTGTTTCCGAGCGTGCAACGAATTTAATACAGACACCGCTCCTTTGACCACTGCCTCGCTCGTTTCTCTTCAAAAACAAAACGAAACGGCGAAGTGCCGCATCATCGGTCTTTCGGTTGAAACGCGGCCGGACTATATTACGTCGTACGAGATCAAACACCTTCGCGATCTTGGCGTGACGAAAGTGGAGATTGGCGTTCAGCATCTTGATAATGCAGTGCTTAAGCTTACCAAGCGCGATATGAAAATAGAGCAAGCGGCGAAAGCGACCGAAATGCTCCGAAATGCCGGATTTAAGATGGTGTATCATATGATGCCGAATCTTCCGGGGAGTACGCCAATGCGCGATATAGAAATGTTCAGCGAGCTTTTTGCCGACGGCTCTCCATATCACCCCGATATGATGAAAATGTATCCATGCATGGTGCTTGAAAAAAGCGAGCTGTATGATATCTGGAAGAATGGCGGATTTCGTCCTTACACCGATGAAGAGATCATGCACGTCTTGCGCGAGGCGAAGAGAAACTTCCCGACGCATGTGCGCATCATTCGTGTTATTCGCGATATTCCAGCGACGTACATTCAAGCGGGGAGCAAAATTTCCAACATGCGCCAATGGCTCGCGGCAGACATGAAGAAGAATAATTGGCGGTGCCGTTGCATCAGGTGCCGCGAAGTGCGCGACATGGAGGTTGACCCGAATGACTTCGTGCTCACGCGGACGCAGTATCGTACACAGACCGGCAAGGAGTTTTTTTTGAGTTTTGAAAACAAAAAGAGTGATAAGCTTGCCGCCTTTTTGCGCTTGCGTTTGCCGGAAGTGAAACCCATTTTGCCGGTACTGGAGAACGCCGCGCTGATTCGCGAACTCCATACGTACGGCCGGTTGACGCGCTTCGGAGAGAGAGGCGACCAAAGCCAGCATGTTGGCTTTGGTCGCAGGCTTATGCAGGAAGCTGAAAAAATCGCACACGAAGCGGGATACGAAAAAATCGCTGTCATTTCGGGGGTGGGCACCCGGGAATATTATCGAAAGCTCGGCTATGAACTTCTGGAGACATACATGGTCAAGCGGCTGTAGGCATGCGATGCGCAGTTTGATTTGCCTTCTGTCTTTCACAATGATATTATGTTTGGCATGAAGACAAAAAGCATCGTTCTCTGGGGTGTGGGCATTCTTATTCCCGTTGCCCTTATCGCGTGGATCGTTTCGCTTCCGAAATTGCCGGAGGATCAGATACTTTCGCGGCAGGGCGTACACTGGCACGCGACCCTTGATATAAAAATAAACGGCAACAAGACAATCATCCCCGCGAATATCGGCATATCCGCCGCAAGCACCCATCCGGACAATATGCACACCCACGCAGCCGACAATATTATCCATATTGAGAAGTCGGGAATAGTGAAGAAAGACGATGCGAGACTTAAGAATTTCTTTGAAGTCTGGGGTCAGGATTTCTCAAGAGAATCTATCTTGGGTAATGCTTCGAACGGGAGTACGACGATCAAAATGCTTGTGAATGGCGCGGAGAGTGCAGAATATGGAGAATATGTTGTGCGCGACGGCGACAAAATAGAGATCACTTATCAATAAACGTTTGTTCATATGCACGAACTCCTTCAAAATAATAGATTTCTTCGGACAGTTACCGTTTTGCTTTTTGCCGGGACATTGTACCTGCTGGCACTTTCTGTAAATAGCGTCAAAGAGTTCGGTTATATTGGCCGCGATGTGCCGGCAAGTACGACGATCAATGTTTCTGGCGACGGCGCGGCGTTTGCGGTGCCGGATATCGCGGAGTTTACATTTTCAGTTGTGAAGGAAGCGAAGACGGTTCCCGAAGCGCAGAAGCATTCGGCGGAACTTGCGAATGCGATTATTGAATTTCTCAAAACATCGGGGGTAGAGGAGAAAGATATTAAGACGGTGAATTATAGCGTGAACCCAAGGTATGAATGGCAAACGGCAGGGCAGATTATTTGCCGCGAGGGATTTTGTCCGCCTTCGGGGAAGCAGACACTTGTCGGCTATGAAGTCAATCAGAGTGTTTCCGTGAAAGTGCGCACGGTGGATGATGCTGGGAAACTTTTGTCCGGCGTCGGCGAGAAAGGCGCAACGAATGTCTCGGGTGTGGAATTTACCATAGACAATCCTGATGCCGTACAGCGAGAGGCGCGACAAAAGGCGATTGAGAAAGCGCAGACGAAAGCGGCGGAACTCGCCAAAGATCTGGGGGTACGTCTTGTACGCATCGTTTCATTCAACGAGTCAGGCGCTCCTGGACCGATTTTCTACGGCAAAGAAATGGCGCTTGGCATGGGCGGAGACATGGCCGCTCCGGCGCCGGTCATTACTCCCGGAGAAAATAAGGTGACATCGAATGTGACTATCACGTACGAGATACGGTGAGTTTCGAGCGTAGTTTGACTCTTCAGAAAAAAAGATTATACTTGATGCAAAAATCAGTGTTATAAACTAACATATTCGTATTTATATGAGCACAAAGCAGCAAAAAATCATGCCCCTTGGCGATCGCATTTTGGTGCGACCCGGCGGCACGGAGAAGAAAACCAAATCGGGGATTATTATTCCCGAGACGATAGATAAAGAGAAGCCGGAAACGGGCAGCGTTATTGCGGTCGGCACGGGAAGGGTTACCGACGAAGGGAAGACGATACCGGTGCGGGTAAAAGTCGGCGACACCGTGCTTTTTTCAAAATACGGTCCGGATGAAATTAAGGTGGAAGGGGTGGAGTATTATATTTTGCGAGAAGAAAGCATTTTAGCGGTAATTAAATAACTCAAACGTCATGTCAAAACAAATACTTTACGAAGATAAGGCTCGCGTGCTTTTAAAGCAAGGCATTGATAAGGTCGCGGATGCGGTGAAGATTACCCTTGGACCGCGTGGGAGGAATGTTGTGCTGGAGAAAAGTTACGGCGCGCCGACTATCACAAACGACGGCGTTTCAATCGCAAAGGAGATCACTCTCTCCGACAAGGTTGAGAATATGGGGGCAGAGCTCATCAAGGAGGTTGCATCGAAGACGAACGACATCGCGGGCGACGGTACGACGACTGCGGTCGTTCTCGCGCAGGCATTCGTCAGCGAGGGGATGAAGTTGACATCCCTCGGCGCGAGCGGGATGGCCGTGCGAGAGGGGATCGAGGCGGCATCAGGTGCGGTGGTGGATGCGCTGAAGAAGCTCGCGAAGCCGATTAAAGAACGTAAAGAGATTCAGCAAGTGGCGACTATTTCGGCGGAATCCGAGGAGGTGGGGAAGATTATCGCAGATACGATTGAGAAAGTCGGTAAGGATGGCGTGGTAACAGTAGAAGAATCGCAGTCGCTTGGCATCGAATCGGAAGTCGTGGAAGGAATGCAGTTCGATAAGGGCTATGTTTCACCCTATATGATCACCAACCCGGAGCGAATGGAAGCGGAATACGGAGATCCGGCAATTCTCATCACCGATAAGAAAATTTCTTCCATTAAAGACATTTTGCCGTTGCTTGAGAAGCTCATTCAGATGGGGAAGAAAGACCTTGTGATAATCGCCGATGATGTGGATGGCGAAGCGCTCACAACATTCGTCTTAAACAAGCTCCGCGGGACCTTCAATGTTCTGGCGGTGAAAGCGCCCGGCTACGGCGACCGGAAGAAAGAGCAGCTCCAAGACATTGCTACTACTGTCGGCGGCGCGGTTATTTCCGAGGAACTCGGCGTGAAGCTCGAGAGCGCGGAATTAAAAATGCTCGGAAGCGCGCGCAAAATTATTGCCACAAAAGACGCTACTACAATTGTCGGAGGTAAAGGCAAGAAAGCAGATATAGAAGCTCGTGTGGCGCAGATCAGAAAGCAGGTCGAAATGACGGATTCGAAATTCGACAAGGAGAAGCTCGAGGAGCGGCTCGCGAAACTCTCTGGCGGGGTCGCGGTGATCAAGGTCGGGGCGGCCACGGAAACTGAAATGAAGTATTTGAAATTAAAAATTGAAGATGCGGTCAACGCGACGAAAGCCGCGATCGAAGAAGGCATTGTCCCCGGCGGCGGCGTAGCGCTTCTCCGAGCGGGGGACATGGTTTTAAAAGACGAGAAGAAACACTTGCAAGGTCGAGAGAACGTTGAATTTAAAGCAGGATTTATGATGGTATTACGCGCGATTGAGTCACCAATGAAACAAATCGCCATAAACGCAATGCAAGAAGGCGCTGTTGTTGTTGACCGTGTAAGGAATAAGAGAGGAAACGGCGGCTATGACGCAAAAAAAAATGAATATGTTTCCGACATGCTCGCGGCGGGAATTATTGATCCGGTGAAGGTGACCCGTAGCGGCGTACAGAACGCAGCTTCCATCGCGGCAATCCTTCTCACCACTGAAGTCGCCATTTCCGACGAACCGAAACCCGAAAAGCCGATGGGTGGCGGCATGCCTTCCGGCATGGGCGGCGGAATGGAATATTAAGGGCTCTTCCGAAAATAACTCCCCCATCTCGCCTCCAAATTTTCCCAATCTCCGACTTTTCTTCCGTCAAAAATCTTTCACTGCAGCTGCTGCTGCACCTCAAGATTTTTTCAGTCAGAAAAAATCGAATCTTGGAAAAATTTGAAACCGAATCTGGAGAAGTTATTTTCGGAAGAGCCCTAAAGTGTATGCATTTGCATTGTTCGGAAAGTTGAGATAACATACCAAAAGTTGTAATGATAGGAGGCGGCGATGTCGAAATCAAAACGCAAGCGCATAGGCTTGACGGAAGTCAAAGTAGATTTTTCAGGCCACATGGAAACACCCTTAAAAAAAGTGTTCCCATCTTGCCCAATAGGCTACAACACAATGATGGATTGCCTGTGGGCGTATATTGAGAAAAATAATCTAAGCGACGAGCCGTTCCGCATGTCGCGTACAAAAACAAAGAAATAACGCACTTTTCTCAAAAAGCTTTGTCGCCATCTTCTTCCACAGAGTGGCGACTTTTTGATTTTTTAA
>CAZRNX010000042.1:0-6749 GCA_964601555.1 uncultured Candidatus Saccharibacteria bacterium
GTTTCCAAAATTCCGAAAGGGAAAACGATGAGCTACAAACAAGTGGCGCGTGGGGCGGGAAAGCCGAGAGCGTATCGCGGTGTGGGGAATATTTTGAGTACAAATTATGATCCCCAAATCCCTTGCCATCGAGTAGTGCTATCAAGCGGGAAGCCGGGCGGCTGGAATAGGGGAGAAGACGCAAAGAGAAAGCTGCTCAAAAAAGAAGGCGCGGTAGCAGCTTGACTTCTTTATGCTGTCTGGTATAGTCTATCCGGAATGCAGGTACAATTTTGAATTCACTGAAAGTAGGAGGAATGGGAAGTGATATTGCATCATATTATTCTAGAGAATAGACCGGGTGTCGCGGCAAGCATTACGAGAGGCCTTCGTGGGCAGGGAATCAACATTAAGTATCATAAATTTTGGGTAGAAAAGATTTGGATAGAAAAGAATTGGGTGGAAAAAACCGGAATCCGCGAACAGAAAAAGCTCGGCCATATTGTCGTTGTCGTCCGTGATGAGGACGGCGATAAAGCCAAAGCGCAGATTGATGAAACGGGAAGATTCGATAACCTTGGAATCAGGGAACTTACTACGTTTTATTGGGTGCAAATTCATGTGGAAGATGAACCGGGAGAGCTGGATGAAGTGGTGGGCCTTCTTGCGCTCCAGGACATTAATCTGGAATACACCGAGGGTCCGTTCACTTACCTTGAAGGTGACCCGCCTAAAGCAAGGCAGTGTTGTATATTGATGTTCGACTGTCCGCTCAATGATTATGATTTAGCAAAACGATATCTTGGGAAACGTATTATCAAGGAACCTGCGTTTGTTCTAGACTCGGCCTTCAAGATGGAACCCTTCTCTACTTTCAAGGCATGAGAGAAGTATTTTTCGAAATCACATTGTCATGCTACACTAAAACTTAGAAGCACATGAGCTTCTAGCGAGGATTACAATGGAACCATGTGGTGGTGTAGACGGCGGTGGGTCGGGCTTACGGCCAGGCAATAGCAAATGGCCGGAAGGTCTTTGGCCTATATAGACGAGACGGGGTGGCGTTATGCGCTGCCCCATTTTTATTTCCCTTTTACTTCTCAATCATCTTGTATGCTTCTATTATATCTCCCGGTGCTATCTCATGTTTTGTGGCGATTTTGAATCCGCATTCTCGGCCTTCGGCAACTTCTTTCATTCGTGCTTTTTGTTCTTGAAGCTCGGTGATTTCGCCTCGACCGATTTCAAAGTCCCGGCGCATGATCTTCGCCTTATCTCCGAGTGAGAGCGTGCCTTCCATGACTTTCCCGCCCGCGATGTGAGAGCTTTTTGTTGAAGAGAAGACTTTGAGTATTTTCAAAACGCCCTTCTTCTCTTCCTCGACCACCCTTGGACGCTGTCTCTCCAACTCTTCCGCGAGCCACTCGCCTAGCTTGTAGATAATATCGAACAGCCCCACTTTCACGCCGTATCGCTCTGCCATCTCTTTTGCCGATGCTTCAATCTTCACGTTGAAGCCAAGAGCAAGAGCGTCACCACCCGAAGACACGACCTTAATATCGTTCTCTGAAATCGTTCCTACGCCAGACGAAATAATATTCACGACGCACGTTGGGATTTTAATTTTCTCTATTTCGTGAAGAATAGCGTCCACCGCGCCCAGAGCGTCCGCTTTGATAATTACGGGCACAACCCTCACACCCTCTTCTTCCGGCACCCTTGCCGCACTTTTCCTTGCGGCATTTGCTGCGTTTGCCGCCGCTTCTTTCGCATCTTTCTTATTTTTATAGCTCCTGAATTCTTTGCCAACCGGCGGAGGAATATTCCAACCGGCAATTCTCACAGGAGAGGAGAATCTTGCTCCATCTATGCGCTTGCCTAGGAAATTTTCAATGGCGCGCACGGGTGTCATACTTTCTCCGGAGACGGCGAACATGCCAATAGCGAGCACTCCATCTTTAATGAGCAGCGTAGCCGAGGTTCCTTTCCGTGGGTCTACACTGGATTCAATAACCACACCTTCTGCGTTTTTCAGAGTGTCTCCCGAAAGCTCCGCGACGTCTGCAACGAGAAGCACCATGTCAAGAAGTTCGGACACTCCTTCACCTGTTTTGGACGAAAGAGATACGCAAGGAATCTCGCCGCCCCACCCTTCGATGTGTATTTCGTTTTCGGCGAGCGACGCCTTGACGCGTTCTACATTCGCATTTGGCTTATCTATTTTTGAAATAGCAACGATCACGGGGATGCTCGCGTCATTTGCCGCCTTGTATGCTTCTTTCGTCTGCTCTTTCACTCCATCTTCCGCGGAGACGACGAGAATGGCAATATCCGCTGCCGCCGCGCTATGGAAGCGCATTTTTTGGAAAGCCTCATGTCCGGGAGTATCTAAAAAAGTGATTTTTTTTTCTTCACCCGACTCGCTTTTATGAACTACTTCATAGGCCGAGAGGGTTTGAGTAATGCCGCCTATTTCTTTGTCCACGATGTTTGTTTTGCGAATGTAGTCTAAGAGAGTTGATTTGCCATGGTCAACATGCCCCATCACAGTTACGACGGGAGGACGCGACTGCAATTGTTGATTGTTAGGTAAGTTACTCATGTTAAATTTGAATGGGCAACAAAATGCAAAAATTAGCATCGCGAGGGAATACTTCGGAGGAGCGCATTCTCCTATTGCCCTAGCGACGGAGAAGTCGTTCCCGAGCAGATGCCAAGTTATTTTTTCACTCTCTCCAACACCTCCTGCTCTTCGTCAGAAAGTTGAATTTCAGAGGCGAAATTTTTTACCGGCTTTGCGTAGACGTTCACTTTCTCTCTTGTGTGAAGGCCGGAGAGGATGACTCCGTTGCCCTCCTCGTCGAGAAGCGCCATGACAAAACTTTGATTGCCGCCCGAACCATCGCCGCGGAAAGGGTTGAACCGCATGGTCTCCACTCGTGACAATCCTCTCTTCACCCGGTTATGGAGATGCACGAGATAATTCTCAATCTCGCTTCTCGCCGCCGAAAGCTCTTCCACGCCTTTCTTTGCGTAAAGTATATGTTCCTCAAGACTTTTTCCCGAAGCCCCGCGCGCAAGCCGGCTAAACTTTACTTCCAGCCGTATGATCCAAAGAAGAAGTATGAGAATTGCCGCAAAAAGCCCGTACATGAGATATTCATTTGTCATATTGGGGTATTGTACAACGAATGGGTACAAAAAGAAACTCCCCATCACTGGGAGATGGGGAAGTCTGGGGGAAGAGTTTCCCTATACAGCCGGATCAGACATGGGTGGTCGTACTAGACGGCGAACGCTTATACCGACCTTGGGGCTATCATCAGTTTCTATATTATCTGACCCTATGAATAACTCAAACATTTCAGTATCATTTCGCTGATTGTGTGATACGCTGTGACGATTCTTCCCTTTTGGAAATTGACCAGTGATGTCTTAAGCATAAAACAATTTATTCATCAATCACCCCGCCGCCTAAACAGTACTCGCCATCATAGAATACGGCGAACTGACCGGGCGTCACACCCGCTTCGGGGGTTGTGAGGATAACTTCCAGAGAATTTTCTGAAATAAAATTAATAGCACAAGAAGCTTCATGTTCACCATGCCTAATTTTTACCGAAAGACGGTTGAGATTTTCAAGATTCTCTGGCGTACCCGCGATCCAATGCATATCGCGCACCGTGAAATTTTTCTTTGCCGCGCCCTCGCTCTGCTTCTCGCGAGAAATGAAAACAATATTTTTTTCTATATCTTTCCCCGCAACGTACCACGGCCCGCCGGAGAGCCGCATGCCGTGTCTTTGGCCGATAGTGTAGAACCAGAAGCCGTCATGTTCACCAAGAACTTTTCCACTCTCTTTTTCAACAAGCTTTCCCTTTTTTTCACCCAAATGCTTTTTCAAGAATTCATCAAATTCTATTTTCCCCAAGAAGCACAATCCCTGTGAATCTTTGCGTCCCGCATTCGGGAGAGCAAACTTCTCTGCTAACTCTCTCACTCTGTTCTTCTCTAAGTGCCCGATGGGAAACAGTGCGCGTGAGAGTTGTTCTTGTGTAAGTTGCGAGAGGAAGTAACTCTGATCTTTTATTTTGTCTGGAGATCTTTTCAGTCGCACTAATCCAACTTTCCCACCCGTCTTTTCTCCCTGCTCTATTTGAGCATAATGCCCGGTGGCTATTTTTTCAAAACTTCCCAACTTCCCTCCACTATTTTTCTGCAGAAAATCAAAAAACGCGCCGAATTTAATCTGTGGATTGCAGAGCATGTCCGGGTTCGGCGTGCGGCCGGCTCTTGTCTCGGCAATGGTATAAGAAACTATTCTTTCTGCATATTCTTTCTGGAGTGGGATGATCTCGAATGGGACGGAAAGTTGCTCGCACACTTCCCGCGCATACTTTACATCTTCTTCCCACGGACAGGCATTGGCAGATGCGAGCTCGTCTTCGAGCCAGATTTTTAAATAAAATGCATACACCTCATGCCCCGCCTCTTTCAAGAGAGCCAAAGCTGTGGAGCTATCCACGCCGCCCGATATAAGCAGCGCTATTTTCATACACTGTATTTCACAGCACTTTCAGTATATCCCCTTCTCTTTTTCTGTCAAGCAAGTTATACTAGAGTTAATATCTATGTATTTTAATCTTTAATTTAACCTTAATTCTTATACAACCATGCCTACTACCCCATATGAAGCGAAAAATTTTGATCATCTGCTCGGCACGTCGGGATTCTCGGATGCGCTTTTGAAGAATCACTTCACGCTCTATCAGGGGTATGTTACTAATTTCAATAAACTGAACGACTTGTTGGTTGCGATGGAAAAAGAGGGGAAGGTGGGGACACCCGTAGATGCTGAGCTCAACAGACGGTTTGGTTGGGAGTTTAACGGCATGCGATTGCACGAGCTTTATTTTGGAAACATGAAGAATGGGGGAGTGAAAATTGGTGAGAGCGAACTTAAGAAACAAATTCTGGCAGAGTGGGGGAGTATGGAAGAATGGGAGAAAGATTTTCGAACGATGGGCGCAGCGCGTGGGATTGGGTGGGTAATTTTGTACTTCGATCTGGAAGCGAAGAGATTGTTTAATGTATGGGTGAACGAGCACGACATGGGGCACCTCGCAGGATGCGCGCCCCTTCTTGTGATGGACGTTTTTGAACACGCATTTATGCTTGACTACGGACTCAAACGCGCGGACTATATTGAGGCCTTTTTTAAGGCTGTGGATTGGGAGGTTGTTGAAAAGCGGTTCTCGGCGTAAAATAAGAATGTGAACGATCTTAATAAACAGCAGCTTATCCTCCTTTGCGTTCTCGTTTCTTTCATCGTTTCTATAGCGACGACAATTTCTGTTATGTCCGTTTTAGAAGAACAGCCGTCGTTCATACCGACGACAGTCAATCGGATTGTAGAAAGAACTGTTGAGAAAGTCATTCCCGGAGAAACGAAAACAGAAACAACCGTTGTTCGTGAGGATGATCTGATTGCAAAGGCTGTGAGGGCGAATCTTCCCGCCGTTGTAAATATCATGATCAGGAGCTGGGAGGTCGCGTCCGAAGCGAAGGCTGCGACCGGTATTGGTTTTGTTGCGAGCGGTGACGGCTTCATTGTTACCGCTCTCTCCGCGCTTCCGGAGAAGTCTGACTACTTTATAAAAACTGCTGACGGGACAATATATGAGATGGCGCTTGTGGCGAGAAATCAAAGTTTTGGTATCGGCGTACTTGTACTGAAAGATAAAACCAAAGCCGCGAAACTTATGAAAGTAAGTTTCCAATCTTCCGCGCCGGAACTTGGTGCAACTGCGGTTGCCATCGGCGGGAAGGAGAAGCGCTTGGTACACAAGGGCATCGTTTCGAGTATTGATGCGAGCGAGGGGGAGGGGGGAGCGGAAGTTGTACTATCAAAAATATTCACTACTATCGCTATCGACGGAGCGTTCTCCGGCGGGCCGCTTCTCGATACGGAGGGGAGGACGCTTGGAATGAACGTGGCTCTCGATGCCGGAAGCTTCACCATACCCGCGCAGACAGTCCTCCAAATCCTTGACACGGCAAGGAAAGGGATCGAAAATTAACATGAAAGGCGTAAATCACTCAAAAGTAGGGAAGCATGCCGGGCGTCCAACGTATCGCATGCCGTCGCGAATGCGTATCGGCGTAAGCGGTTGGAGAAGTTTCCCTTCTTTGCGTCTTTACCCACGCCACGGGGAAGAGTCTTCCAGAGCGTGGGGCCTATGCCGCTCGTCATGAAAACTTCTCCAACCGCTATGAACAAATTGTATCAAAAGCATTGCGTCCCGTGCGAGGGCGACATACTCGCCTTCACACAAGAAGAGGCGAAGAAATTTTTGGCTGAAGTAAGAGGCAGTGAAGAAGAAGGCAAAAACAGTTGGATGCTTTCTCCGGATGCGAAAAGTATTTCGCGAGAATTTACTTTTTCAAATTTCAAAGAGGCGCTTCTGTTCGTGAACAAAGTGGGGGAGATTGCCGAAGAAGAGAAACATCATCCGGATGTCAAAATTTTCGCGTACAAGAAAGTATTGGTAGAACTCTCCACCCACGCGATCAGCGGCCTCTCCGAAAATGATTTCATTTTAGCAGCTAAAATAAATGAAATTTTATGACGCACTATATTTGCACAGGGGGGTGTATGGGGGAGAGCAACAATCCGGGCACATGCCAGGCGAGTTCTTGTCCCAAATACGGGCAGGATCTTGAAACTTGCGAATGCGAAGACGGCCGCCACCCCGCCCAGCTTGAAGCGA
>CAZRNX010000043.1:0-6562 GCA_964601555.1 uncultured Candidatus Saccharibacteria bacterium
CTGTTTTTATCTTTGCCTTGCTGGTGGCGGGGTTGATATTTGCTTTGCGCCAACCACATAGCGGAGTGTCAGAAGAAACAAAGCAACATGCGCTGTGTAAACAAGAATGTGCAAACCGTTACATTGATGAGTATCTGAATAATGGGTATGAAGGCGAAAACATAAGATTTTGTGCAAGGCAATGTTTTGAAAAATATTTGAAGCCGAAGAACCCGTGGTTAAGGTTCTAAATTTGGAGAAATAGATGCAATAAGTTATCCAGTAAATTTTAATAACCAAAAACCCTGTTTCACTGCAGGGTTTTTAGCTGTGGAAAACTTTGGTTGCACGGTGTTTCACGGTGGTATAGAATAATAGGTAAGTGGGATGAAGTGGAAATTTAATAATCTCCTCCACATCTTGCTCGCCAATGGTATCGGCACGAGAAGTTAGGTCTTTGAATAAGATTCGTGAGACTACGAAATATTTAAATTTTCAATGTCTGGGCACTCCGAGGACTTGGAAATTTAAATATTTCGTAGTTCACAGTAATAACTTGCAATCATGCTTTTAGGGGAATATACACACACGCTTGATCCGAAGAAGCGGCTTTCGCTGCCCGCGAAATTTCGGAAAGAAATGGGGAAGTCGGTAGTCCTGACCAGGGGGTTGGACAAGTGTCTCTTTCTCTTTTCGGCAAAAAGTTGGCAGAAGCGCGCGGATAAGCTAAGCAGTCTTCCCATGGGGCCGTCGGATACGAGAAGTTTCGGACGCTTCATGCTTGCGGGCGCGGTCGAGGTGGAAGTGGATTCTCTTGGAAGAATTCTTGTGCCGGACTTCTTGAAAGAGTTTGCGGGACTGTCGGAAAAGGTGGTGGTTACTGGCGTGCATGACAGAGCGGAGATATGGGACAGCGAGAGGTGGAATACCTACAAGGGCCAAGTCTCGGAGAGAGCTGATGCATTGGCAGAGAAGCTCGGGGAAATCGGCGTTTTCTGATGCGGATGGATAACAGTG
Source organism: uncultured Candidatus Saccharibacteria bacterium (assembly GCA_964601555.1). GTDB lineage: Bacteria > Patescibacteriota > Minisyncoccia > Phycocordibacterales > CAIJYI01 > CALMXW01. Next base: position 997 of record CAZRNX010000043.1, read on the forward strand.
CGAGCAAAGCGAGCTAATTCGCGGGCGCAGCCCGCACAGTAATCATCTTCTGAAAGAAAATGCAGAGTCGGAAGCGAGGGGATAATGAATCAGGGGGTTCATCGCTCTACCTGATGATTCGTGATCCCTCGCTCTCGATTCAGACAGGGGTTAAAAACACCATGCATCAGAGCGTCTTAATGAAAGAAATTCTGGATGGTCTTCTGCCGAGGGAGGGGGACGTGTTCCTTGATTGTACGATAAACGGCGGCGGGCACAGTGAGGCGGTTGCGTTGATGCTCGGGAAGAGCGGGGTACTGGCGGGGATCGATGAAGATGCGGAGGCGCTCGCTCTTTCAAAAGAGCGCTTGAAAAATCTGCCCCCACAAAAGTATTTCTTTCGAGGGAATTTCAGGAATCTTGACACGGCGCTCAAGGATTTCGGAATCGAGGAGGTTGATAAAGTTCTTTTTGATCTCGGGCTTTCATCGAACCAGCTTGGCGGCGGAGAAAGAGGATTTTCTTTTCAAAAAGACGAGCGGCTTGTTATGACCTTCTCTACTTCGCCAGGGTCCGGGAGGCTCACGGCGGGTGAAATAGTGAATGCGTGGGATGAAGAGAATATTGCGACCGTTTTAGAAAGCTACGGAGAAGAGAAATTCGCAAAGAATATAGCGCGCGCGATAGTTTTCGCAAGAGAAACGAAAGACGTACGTACGACGAAAGAACTGGCAGAGATTATAGAGAACGCGGTGCCGGCTTGGTACAGGAAAGGGAGGAAGCATCCGGCGACAAAGACATTTCAAGCTTTGCGGATGACAGCCAACGATGAAGTAGGCGCACTGAAAGAAGGACTCGCGAAAGCATGGAAAGCACTTGCCTTGAGCGGAAGGATAGCGGTCATTTCGTTTCATAGCATAGAAGACAGAATCGTAAAGAATTTTTTTAAAAGTAAAAAAGAACTTGCGGAAGGAAAGATAGTAACAAAAAAACCACTCGTCCCCACAAGAGAGGAAGTGAAAGAGAACGCCAGATCACGAAGCGCAAAGCTCAGAGTTATTGAAAAAATAAAGTAGCAGACTACCATCTACCATGACCACTCTTACATACAATAGTTCATATCACAGAGTAGCAGCAGTCTCGCTTTCGCGGAAGAAGGTCTTTTGGGGCGGCGTTCTTGGAGTCATTGCTCTATCTTTGTGCTACCTGTATCTTATCGGCGGCACCGTGGTGCTTGTTGTTGAGCGCAAAAATATAGAAGCAGATATCCGCAATATGCGAGGTTTTGTTTCGGCGCTCGAGGGGCAATATGTGGGACTTTCAAAACAATTTGATCTTTCGGCTGCAAGCGCAATGGGGTATGTGGAAATTAAAAACCTCGCACATGTTTCGCGCGCGTCAGGATTTACCATGAGGCAATAGATAACTTTGAATAGCACGCCATGAAGCGAATCCCCCTTCTTCTCTTCGGGACATTTATTATAGCCGTTGTTTTGCTTGGGGAGCTGTATTACATACAGATAATGCGCGGGGAAGAATATCGAGATCGGGCGGCGGGGCAGTACCATGCGCTCGCGGGGCTATTTGACCGCAGAGATATTTATTTTACTGAAAAAGGCGACAAAGGAGGTCCTGGCGTCGCGGTGGCCACTCTCAAAAATGGCTATATTCTTGCTATCAATCCCGCGCAAATGACAGACCTCTCCTTTGCCTACGAAAAACTTTCGCACATTGTTCCTCTTGATGAGCAGGACTTTTTAGAGAAAGCACGCAAGACCAAAGACCCCTATGAAGAAGTGGCAAGGCGTGTCGGTGAAGAAGAAAAAGACAAAATCGCCGCCCTCGCGCTTCCCGGTGTTGGGCTGTACCATGAGCGATGGCGTCACTATCCCATGGGCAACGAAGGCTCGCACACCATTGGTTTCGTCGGATATGGCGATGATGGAACTTCCATTACGGGTCAGTATGGAGTAGAACGCTACTATAATGACATTCTTGATAAGAATTCCGGCGAGACGAAACAGAATCTTTTTGTAGAAATTTTTTCCGGACTGAGTGAGATTGCGCGAGGCGAGCAAGCGATTCACGGAGACGTTATGCTTACCATAGAGCCGACTGTGAACCGCTACCTTTTTCAAACACTCCAAGATATTCAAGTAAAATGGAATTCCAAGCTTACGGGGGGGATTATTATGGATCCAAAGACAGGTGCGATCTATGCTCTGGGAGCAAGCCCTGATTTTGATCCCAACAATATTTCCGCGGAGAAAAATCTCGCCGTTTTCAACAATCCCCTGATCGAGAACGTTTTTGAAATGGGGTCCGTCGTGAAGCCGCTTGCGATGGCGGCGGCTCTTGATGCCGGCAATATAACATCAAAAACAACGTACGATGATCCGACCGGCTCAGTTGTTATAGAAGGAGCGAGGATTTCCAACTTTGACGGGAAGGCCAGGGGAAACGATATTCCCATGCAAGAAGTATTAAGCCAGTCGCTCAATACGGGAATGGTTTTTGTCATGAAAAAGATGGGGCGCGAACTTTTTTCAAAATACATGCTCGCGTATGGTCTGGGCGAAGAGACCGGCATTGATCTTCCGGGCGAAACATATGGCCTTGTGGAAAACCTTCGAAGTCCGCGCGACATTGAGCATGCGACGGCGGCGTTCGGGCAGGGGATTGCGATCACGCCCCTTGCTCTCTCTCGCGCGCTCGCGTCCCTCGGTAACGGCGGGATACTTCCGGATCCGCATCTTCTCAAAGAAATACGCTACGGCGCGGGATTGTCCAAAGGATATGTTCAAAACGGCGAGCCGAAACGCGTGCTTAAGGCCAGTACTTCAGAAGAGATCACGCGGATGCTCGTTACGCTGGTAGACGAAGCGCTTTTGGGTGGTACGGTCAAGCTTCCGCACTACAGCATTGCGGCGAAAACGGGAACAGCGCAAATCTCCCGCGGTTCCGGCAGCGGCTACTATGACGACCGGTATCTCCATTCGTTTTTCGGGTACTTCCCGGCATACGATCCCAAGTTCATCGTTTTTCTTTTTACCGTTGAACCGGTTGGAGAGCGTTATGCCTCGCACACCCTCACGGAGCCATTTATGAATATCGCCAAATTCCTCCTCGCCTACTACGAAGTGCCGCCGGATAGGTGAAAGTTAAGAAATAAAAAACATTATTACGTTAGTTTTGTCAAGTACTTTCTTGAGCAAATGTGCTGTATAGTGAATATATCTTTATTATTTAAGCTTTTTCCGCTTTGTGGCGGGAGAAAAACATTATGCCAAATGAAATTTTAGACGGTTTCTTTTTTGAGAAAATTATTATCGTTGTGCTGATTGTCATCGGCGGCAAATGGCTGATGCGAAAGGTTGGGGAACGTATCGTGGCGCATATGGAGAAGGAAAGCCAAGGAAGTACGCATGGCAAGGGGAGCACTTCGTTTCAAGATCGCGCGAAAACGCTCGCGGGGGTAATTTCGGCGACGGGGAACACTGTCATCTACACGGTCGCTTTTTTCATGGTCTTGAATGCTCTGCATGTAGACACGACCCCCATACTTACCGGCGCCGGTATCATCGGACTTGCGATCGGCTTCGGCTCGCAGGCGCTCGTGAAAGATCTCGTGTCAGGACTTTTCGTTCTGCTTGAAGATCAATATCGCATTGGGGAATGGGTGAAGATCAGCGGCGTTGAGGGCAGCGTTCGGAAGGTTACCATGCGTCTGACGATTCTTGAAGGCGACGGGGGCGCAATCCACTATATTCCCAATGGCACGGTAACGGGAGTGACTAACATTTCTCGAGAGAAGAAAGCGTAAATATGGCAATCCTACATAAAGAGTTTTCATGATGAGTCGGCGTAGGCCCCACTTGCGGGTAAAGACGCGTGGAAGGGAAACTCTTTATGTGGGGTATTTATATCATGACTCCCGAACAATTTCTCAAGAATAAAAAAGTGCTCGTCGTAGTGCTCGGAGCGTACGGCGGGGGAGTAGCTACTGCAAAGTGGCTTTTTCGTCACGGCGCGTGCATAACCGTGACTGATTTTCGCACACAAAAAGAGCTTGCAAGCCAGATTGAAAAATTTACTCCCAAAGAAAGAAAAAACATCAAGCTTGTTCTCGGCGGCCAGCGTGAAAAAAATTTTACTGAAAGCGATATGATCGTCGCTGGGCCGGGTGTTTCCGATGATAGCAAATATCTGGAAGCGGCAAGGATTGCGGACGTGCCGATAGAAAACGAGGCAAGCTTATTTTTTCGTTTTGTGAAGCGTCCGGTGATTGCCGTAACGGGGACGCGCGGGAAAACGACGACAGCTTTTTGGATCGCCCATTTATTATCGAGGAAATACAAGAAAGTGAAAGTCTGCGGCAATGCGCAAATCTCGAACGCGAAGGGCTCGAACCCCCTGCTTGCCGAGATTGACAGGGTGAAAGATGTAAAAACGCCCATTGTTGCCGAGCTTTCATCGTGGCATCTTGAGCGAGTGCCACTCGCGAAAAGAAACGCGCATATCGCGGCCATCACGAACCTTTTCCCCGATCACATGAATCGCTACGGGAATTCTATGGAGAAGTATGCTCTAGCGAAAGCGAATATTTTCTCGCATCAGACGAAAAGCGATTTTCTTGTATTGAATAAAAAAAGTCTGTGGACGAAATTTTTTATTAAACAGAATCCGAGATCAAAAGTATTTTTTTCAGGAGATGCGAAAATCCCGGCGCGTCTCGAAAAAAACTTGAAAGAACGATTAGGCGAGCATAATTTTGAAAATCTTCAGGCGGCAGTCTCAGCGGTACAGCTCTTTGATCAGAAAATAAAAATTACAGAGCAAATAATCAACACGCTCCCAAGTATCCCATTTAGGCAACAAATTATTTTCAACAAGAATAGCCTCGTAATAGTGAATGACAGCGCCGCCACTTCGCCGGACGCAACCGGCGCTGCTCTTAAGCGATTCTCAAGGCAAGGGACGGTGGACAACTTTTCCGTCGCTAGGTCAATGGGTCGAAGGCGCTCCTCCAAAGTGTCCCCCACCCCTTTGCCTTATGTTCTGGTAGTTGGCGGCACGGACAAAGAACTTGAGTTTAAGAATCTTGCCAAAAATATGAAAAAACTTCTCTCGCCAGAACGCGTTATCTTTCTGAACGGCACTGCGACAAAAAAGCTTCTTGCAGAACTTGAAGCATTAAAATTCTTCGCAAAAAACCCTCAACAAAAAACGCAAGAACAGCCCAAAGTTTTTGAAGATTTAAAAGAGTGCTTCTCTGCCGCCCTTGATGCATTGCCGAGCAGGAAGGGCACTATACTTTTCTCCCCCGGCGCCGCATCTTTTGAAAAATTCAAGAACGAATTTGACCGGGGAGAGAAGTTCAATATGCTCGTGAAGAAAATTTCTCTGGTAAAAAAGAACCCCCGAAGGCGGGGGAACTTTGCTCAAAAAAGCTAGGGTGGGCTAGACACTGCGCTCTCTCCGCAAAGGCTGTGGATAAAAGATTTATGCAATTTGTTGCAAGGTTACGAATCACACTAAGGGCTCTTCCGAAAATAACTCCCCCATCTCGCCTCCAAATTTTCCCAAT
>CAZRNX010000044.1:0-6415 GCA_964601555.1 uncultured Candidatus Saccharibacteria bacterium
TTGACAGAGTCGACGCAGATGCATTTGTTCAAAAATAAATTTCCGAACAGATTTGTGGAGGTCGGCGTCGCAGAGCAAAATTTGGCATCAGTAGCAAGCGGCATGGCGGCCATGGGGAAGATTCCGTTCATTACATCCTATGCAATGTTTAGTCCGGGAAGAAATTGGGAGCAGATTCGCACCACTATTTGTTACAATAACCGTCCGGTGAAGATAGCCGGATCCCATGCCGGTGTTTCCGTGGGGCCTGATGGCGGAACGCATCAGGCGATTGAAGACATCGCCATCATGCGCGTGATTCCGCGAATGACCGTCATCGTTCCGTGTGATGCTATTGAAGCGAAGAAAGCGACTCTTTCAGCGGCTAAAATGGACGGCCCGGTATACATTCGCCTTGCGCGCGAAAAAACCCCGATCATTACTACAGAAAGCACGCCGTTTGAAATAGGGAAGTCGCAAGTGTTTTTTGAGCCTGTGTTGCAAAAACCGAAAGAAGAGCGGGTGGGGATAATTGCGACCGGCGCGCTCGTATATCAGAGCATCATGGCCGCGCGGAAATTAGAGCAAGAGGGAATTGCAGTTTCTGTCTTAAATCTCGCCACCGTCAAGCCTCTTGATGAAGAAGGAATTTTAAAATTTGCAGAAAGAGTGAAGGCTGTCGTTACCGCAGAAGAGCATCAAATAAGAGGCGGCATGGGAAGCGCTGTGGCCGAGCTATTGGCGAAGAAGCTCCCGAGACCGGTTGAATTTATCGGAGTGGATGATGAATTCGGCCAGTCGGGTACTCCCGAAGAGCTCCTATCCCATTATGGCATGGGGGTAGAGAGTATTGCGGAGGCAGTGAAGCGGGTGCTATAAAAAAGTAGCAGCGTGGTATAATAAATTCATGAGAGTTTTTAATTTCACGAATATTTTTTTATTTTTCTGGCCCCTATCTTCTATTGCACAGTCGCTCGGCTCGCCGCAGCCTCCCGGCGGAATGTCACTCTATGAATACATTCAGATACTTCTCAACATTGTGACGAAGCTTGCTATCCCGGTGCTCGGGGTGCTTATTGTGTATTGGGGCTTCCGGCTCGTTTCTGCGGCCGGAAACGAGCAGGAACTTGCAGAAGCGAAACACGGCTTTGTTAAGGGACTTTCCATTGCCGCGGCATTTCTCGCACTCGCAGTTCTTGCGACAATCATTTATAATGTAGGCAAGAGTATTGGATTTCCGGTATTATTCCCGGCAGATTAAAGTTCTCAACAATATTTTATTTTATGCCCCAGCATCGCATTGAAATATCATTTTTTCTCGTCTTTTTCGCGATAGTAGCATTGCTGGCGTTCTTGGTATTCCGCCCCTTTTTGAACGTACTCCTTCTCGCCGCGGTATTTGCGGTGCTTCTCTATCCCATATACTCGACCCTTGAAAAATGGTTCGCCGGCGGGCGGAGCATGGCGGCTTTCGTTACGGTATTCATCGCCTTTACCTTTCTTGTTGTTCCAATTTTCTTTCTTGGAATGCAGATTTTTGAGCAGGCGAGCGGCGTTTATGTCAAAATGCAAGGGAGCGGAGACGGCTACGCCAGAGTTATAGAGAGCGCAATTGAAGGACCGATTCGCCAGGTTTTCCCGGAATTTTCTTTTGACGCGCGCGAATATGCCGGGCGCGCTATTGGTCTTGTTGCTGAAAATTTCGGATTTTTCGTTTCGCAAACGGCGTATATCTTTTTTGCCGCCATACTTTTCCTCTTTGCGCTTTTTTCCTTTCTTCGGGACGGCGCGAGGATGCTTGCATCTGTCAGAGGAACAAGTCCGCTTGAGCCGAAGTATAATGAGGAAATTGCCCAAAAAATACAGGAGACCATCAACACCGTGGTGAAGGGTACGCTCTTGATAGCTCTTATTCAGGGAATTTTTGTTGGAATGGGGTTTTATATTTTCGGAATCCCGAACGCTACACTGTGGGGAAGCGTCGGCGGCGTTTCGTCGCTCATCCAAAGCCTCGGCACCTCGCTTGTTATCGTTCCGGGTGTTCTCTTCCTTGTTTTCCAAGGTAATCTTGCCGCAGCGATCGGACTTGCGATTTGGGGCGCTCTTATTGTGGGGCTCATTGATAACATACTTATTTCATATTTTTATGGCAAAGATTCCGGCGTACCGGCTGTTTTCGTCCTCTTCTCCGTCTTGGGCGGTCTTGTCTTTTTCGGGCCGCTCGGCTTCATCTTCGGCCCGATCGTTCTCTCTCTCTTTGTTTGCATGCTCCATATCTACCGCATACTTGTTTTAGGAAAAGGCGAAGGGTCGGATGCCGGAATGACTAGCAGAGAAACATGAAAGCCTTTTTTAAAAAAATTATCGGCGGCATTCTTCACTTTGAGGCCAGAACGGCCCTGTTGCGCTACAAGCCGAAGATTATTGCTGTGGTTGGCACGGTCGGGAAAACAAGCACAAAGGACGCCATCGCGCTTGTCCTTTCGCATAAGTTTTTCGTTCGCAAAAGCGAGAAAAGCTTCAATAGCGAGTTGGGCGTGCCTCTTTCTGTCTTGGGACTTCCCAACGAGTGGGAGAGTCCGATCGGATGGCTTCGTAATATTCTGGAAGGGTGTAAGGTTGCGTTCTGGGGGGAGCCCTTCCCAGAACTCCTCGTGCTTGAGTTGGGCGTTGATAGGCCGGGGGACATGAGAAAAATGGCTGCTTGGATACACCCTGACATAGTCGTCCTCACCCGCTTCGGCCAGGTTCCGGCCCACGTGGAATTTTTTCACTCTCCGGAAGCGCTTATTGCAGAGAAAAGTCTTATACTCCAGTCACTGAAAAAAGACGGAGTACTTATTTTGAATGCCGATGATGAAAAAGTAATGGAACGGGGAGAGGGTTGGAAGGGTAAGACCGTAACTTTCGGCGCCTCACAACACTCAGACGTAAAGCTTGAGAACATATCTTTCATATCGAACAGCGAAGCGGACGTTTCTTCGCCCGTGAAATATCCTTCCGGCACCGAATGCAGGGTGCGTTGCGGGAGAGACAGTGCTTCCGTTCGCGTGTTCGGTACGGTTGGGAAGGGAATTGCGCATGCCATACTTGCCGCTATGGCGGTATCAGTGGAAGAGGGAATAGATCCTCATGAAGCCGCGCGAAGTTTCCAAAGATATTCTCCTCCAAATGGCAGAATGCGAATTCTCTCGGGAGTAAAGGGGGCAACAATCTTGGATGATACCTACAATTCTTCCCCTGCGGCAGCCGAACTTGCGATTGAAACGCTTTCTTCTCTTGATGCGGAAGACGACAGAGGGGGGAGAAAAATCGCTGTGCTCGGCGACATGATGGAACTTGGAAAGTATACGAGAGAGGAGCATTACAAAATGGGGTTGATCGCGGGCGGGCAGATTGACATACTTCTGACTGTTGGCATTCGTGCACGCGCTATTGCGGAGGGGGCGCTTGATGCAAAAATGAACGCCGAGAATATTTATCAGTTTGATTCGTCTCGCGAGACTGGAGGATTCCTCCAAAATATCCTTCGAGAAGGCGATCTTGTACTGGTGAAAGGTTCGCAGAGTATGAGGATGGAGCGGGTCGTGGAGGAGATAATGCAAAATCCGGAGAAGAAATCCGAGCTGCTTGTGCGGCAAGGTGAAGAGTGGGAAAGAAGATAGAAGTATGCTATGTTATTGAATGCATAAGGCTTGCCCCGGGAAGCTCGGGCGGACGCAACGGCCCTATCGTCTATCGGCTAGGACATATCCCTCTCACGGATAAAAGCGGGGTTCGATTCCCCGTAGGGTCACAAAGTAGAACTTCGTCGGAAGTGAGGCCGACAGTGGTGCCCGCCGATGGCGGGCTGTAGGGCGAAAGAATGAGATCCGCCTTGCGAGCGCGGGCGAAAACGGAAGGGGGACAAAATGAGATCGAGATAGTCTTGTCTTTTAGCGCGGGGTTCGTTCCGAAAGAACGCACAAACTCCCGAATTTCTGCATAATTATCGCTGTGTGCTAAAAACCCCGCGCGTTTTGAATCCAAAATCCATTTCCGTAGGGGTTCGATCCAATTCTTTCTCTCGGCTCGGGCAGAAGAAGATTTTGCTTGAAGCGAGAGTTTTTGACGCATAAGAGTGTCTTTCTTCACGAGATACAGTTCACGCTCAATATCGTGATTCAAGTACAAATCAACAAGTGCGTCCATTTTCGCTTCAAGATTCCTTACATCTTCTTTCATCTGCCCGAGACGACTTCCCGAAGCAAGTGTTTCTTCTTTTTCCCAACTCTCGACTTTCGTAATCATATAATCAGCCCATGCTTCGGGAAGCGACACTGATTGAAGCTCGTGCTTTACTTGCAGAGCGAGCGCGTTTTCTTGCAAGTACTTCTGGTTGCACGTCCCGCTCTTTTTCGTGCATCGGTAATAGCGGTATCGTCCTCCGTGTCTTCCGGTACACCATTGAGCGGTAATCATGCTCCCGCACTCCCCGCAACGAAAAAGAGCGGTGAAAGGAAAGTCATGCGACTTCCTGCTGTTCTGCGGACGCGCTCGCTCGACAAGTTTCTTCTGCACGGCTTCAAACAGTGTCGGAGAAAGAATCGACGCAAAGCTTCCGGGAAAGAATTCACCATGATGCTTGGTAAAGCCGAGATACGCTCTGTTTGTCAGCAATCTTTTCACGGAAGCTTTGCCAAGGGGCGTTCCGGCTCGTGTTGTTACACTGTGGAGAGCCAAAAACTGCGCAAGGGAGATGAGAGTGTGCGATCCGGTAGCGTACTCCTCATAAGAGCGCACAATAATTTTCGACTTCACCGGATCAGGCTCGATGTTCCTCGTTTTCGGATTGTTCAGGTATCCAAACGGAGCTCTGGTCAGCCACTCTCCCTTGCGCAGTTTTTGGCGCATACCGCGCTCTACGTTCTGTTTCAAATTATCAGAGTAGTATTTTGATTGGCCGAACGCCACTTGAAGCATAAAGAGCCCCTGCGGAGTCGGCTCAAACCAAAATGTCGGAAAGCGCAAGGAAATGATTTGACCAGTATCAACAGCGTAGATGATGCGGCCTCCGTCAATCGAGTTGCGAGCAAGGCGATCCGGGTGCCATGCGAGTATGCCGACATCTTTCATCTTTTCAATCCGCATCATCATTTCACCGAAAACTTCTCGCCCCGGACTTTTTGCGCTTTTCGACTCTTGAAACTCCGACAGGATTTCAAGATTTTCTCTGCGTGCGAATTCCCGCAATTCAAACAGTTGCGCTTCAATAGACATGACTTGCTTATCATCGTCTTCCGTACTCTTACGCGCGTAGAGAAAATATTTTGGTTTGAGCACCATATTGTTTTTGGATTCAAAAAAAGATAAGACTATCTTGAGCTCATTTCGTTTTTCTTGTCCCCCTTCCGTTTTCGCCCGCGCTCGCAAGGCGGATCTCATTCTTTCGCCCTACAGCCCGCCATCGGCGGGCACCACTGTCGGCCTCACTTCCGACGAAGTTCTACTTTGTGAAGAAATAGTTACCTTTACGCGAACTCATTTCGAAAAGAATCCCTAACGCGCTAGTATCGCTATCATATCAGAAAACTCACTGAGCACGAAATCTTTTTAAAATTCTCTGTACGGTTGCGCTGCCCCGGCGCTCCCTCCGGTCGCTGCGCACAAGGAAGCCCAAGCTTTGCGTTTTTCATTTTTTTCGCCCCCAAATTTTTCAGGAAAATGAAAAGCTTGGGCTTCCTTGTGCTTCCTCACGAAGCCGGAAAAACTTGACAAATAGGGATAGATTATGTTAAGCTGTTTATGGTAGAAGTGAGGATAGCTTTACAAACCGTAAACCCAACTTGAGGAGTGATGTATGAAAAAACTCTATAGTTCTTTAGCTTTAATCGCGACTTTAGCGACAGGTCCAACTTTCGCAGACCCTTTACAGGATTTATCCGGGTTAGCGGCAGAAACAGTTGACGCGGCAATGAAGAGGAGGCTCCAGACCATCGCTGTGGAGTTTGCTGCGGAAAGGGAAAAGAATAACGAGCAAATTGGCTATGCGGCACGGGATGCGTTGCGCGTTGGCGGCATCCTTTGCCAGAGGATCAACGGTGAGAAAACCGTGCCTGACAATCATTCCCGTCAATATGCGGACACGGTAGTAGGGACAGGCCACAATTTTTCCGCAGAAGTGTTGGGAAAGCAAAAGAATCTGCTCACCCCGGAGCTACGGGATCAAGGTGACCACGAGTTACCCTCGTTTGTCGAGGTGTTTTATCAGCAGGTACTCCAGTACAATACATCTGGCGTAAATCGCGAGCTCTGGAAAAAAGAGTGCACGAGGATGTAAGCGAGGAGTAATATTTGACCTTGGGGACTTCCCTCAAGTAAGACGGGTTATCGCTGACCCGTCTTTTTGTCTATAGCCCACTTGTGGATAACTGGAAAACCGAAACGCCGCCTTGTA
>CAZRNX010000045.1:0-6378 GCA_964601555.1 uncultured Candidatus Saccharibacteria bacterium
GTAAAGATAATCAGGATGTCAAAAACTTTAAGCCAGTGTGGAGCCATATAGTAAAATATCATAATCTACTGTTTTCCTCCAACCACCAATCCAATCACATGATCCAGGAATTCCGAAAGCGAGGAACCGACAGCGGCAAGAGATTTCGGAAGGAGCGAATGATCTGTGAGACCGGGGAGGGTGTTGATTTCCAAAATATAAATGCCGCGGGGGGTGATGATGAAGTCGGAGCGTGAATAATGCCGCGCGCCAATGGCTCTATGTGCGCGACGGGCAAGTTCCTGGAGCTCCTGACTTTCTTCGCGGGAGAAATTGCCCGGGCAAATTTCTTGCGTTCTCTCGCCATACTTCGCATCGTAATCAAAAAAATTATTTTCCGGAGGCGGGATGATCTCGGTCGGAAGTGTTGCGTAGAGTCCTTCTCCCCGAAAATTATCGATTGCACCACAGGTCGCTTCCCTCCCCATGATAAACTCTTCTACCAGAATATCTTGCCCCTCTTCGGCGGTATGTTCAAGCGCGGCGCGAAGGTCTGGGAAACTTCTTGCGACGATAATGCCGACGGAAGAGCCTCCCGAGACTGGCTTCACGATCCACGGCGGTGCCATTTCACGGAAAATTTCTAAGCTTACCGCCGGGATTGTTCCGTGTTCGTCAAACCAAAGATCGTTGCTCCTAAGCCACCTCCCTCGAGCGACACGGAGCCCCGCTTTTCTAAAATGCTCGCGGGAGAAATGCTTGTGCATGCCAAGTGCAGATGCAAGCGCATTTGAACCGGTGTAAGGAATTTTGAAACTCTCGAGTTCTTGCTGAACTCTGCCGTCTTCGCCATACGCTCCATGAAGAGCATTCCAGATGATATCTACCCGCCGCGCCGCTTCCGCAAGCGTAACGGGCCGACCGTTTGCATGCCACTCGCCGTCTTTCGTCACGAGCATATCAACAGGCGTATATTTTTCTTGCGAGAGATTTTGCAGTACAGCGTGTCCTGTCTTGAGCGAGACATCGTATTCGGGGGAAGTTCCCCCGCGCAGTACCCCGACGCGAAGTTTGTGCATGGTTATATTGTATCAGGAAAAACCAAGAAATGGAGGGAATAAACCGCTCGTGCATCACTTCCCCCTCCTTCTCTCTTGTCTTACATACTCCTCCAAGATTTTATTAAACTCTTCGTGGGAAAAGTCGGGCCAGAGGGTATTGGTGAAGAAGAGTTCGCTGTACACGCTCTGCCATGGGAGGAAGTTGGAGAGGCGCATTTCACCGCCGGTCCTGATAATGATGTCCGGGTCGGGCATGTCGGAAGTCCAGAGTATGCGCGAGAAATCCTCCTCGCGCATATTTTCTATTTCTTCTTTTGTTTTCTCTCTTGATATTTTTTTAACTGCTTCTAAAATCTCCGCTCGGCCGCCGTACGAGAGCGCAATCCAGAGCGTTCTCGCATTTCCTTTTGTCTCCTCTTCCATCTGCTCCATCCCTTCTTGAATATCCTGCGCGAATTTCCCTCTCTCCCCGATAAATCTCACCCTTACCCCTTTCTCTTTCATGTCTCTTATTTCATTACTCGCCACAACGCGTCGAAAAAGTTCCATGAGGTACCCGACCTCTTCCTCTGCACGTCTCCAGTTTTCTGTGGAGAATGCGTACACGACCACATGCTCGACGCCTGCTTCTGCCGTCCAACCCAAAATTTCTTTAAGCTTCTCGTACCCAAGCGCATGGCCTTCAAACAAAGACAAATTGTGTGCTTTTGCCCATCGCCGATTGCCGTCCATGATGATGCCGACGCAAGCGGGAATGTTTTTTGCTTGCTCTTTCATTTAGAAAATGATCTTAAAGTCCTGAAACTCTCCCGCCGCCGGAAGGGAGTTTACTGTAACGTTATCTACTTTTGCAAAAATAGGCCCTGTGCGCAAGAGGATGATGAACTTCTGGAGAGATGCGTCTTCGCCCTCGGCGATTACAGAGACCGAGCCGTCGGGAAGATTTCGCACTGTGCCGACGAGACCAAGCCCTCGCGCTTTCCTCTGCGCGAAGTCGCGGTACATCATTCCTTGCACCCGGCCGGTGACTTTTGCTTCAAGGCGTTTTTGCATGTTACAGTTTCAAACTCTTCAAATGCGCCCGAAGTTTCTCCCCCACCTCCGGATGCTTCAACCCCATGTGAATGGTGGCTTTAAGAAAATTAAATTTATCCCCCGTATCGAGCCAATCGCCTTCAAGTTCTCTTCCATATATTTTTCCTCCGCGTTTCAAATATATCTCGAATGCATCCGTGAGTAACGTCTCCCCATTCTTGTCCGGAAGAAGTTCTGGGAGAATTCGAAAAATTTCCGGAGTTAGCACATAGTTGCCTGGCGCAACGACGTTCGACGGAGCGCTCTCCGGGCTCGGCTTCTCAACAATCCCCGAAATGTCCCAATCGCGGCCGCTAATCTTCTTGCCCCCTATTACGCCGAACTTTGAGATTTCATTTTTTTCTATGGTTGTAAGGCCGATGATCGGTGTTTGATACTTCTCATACGCTTCAATAAGCTGCTTCACCGCCGGCACGTTTGAATCGTAGAGGCAATCGCCAAAAACGACAAGAACCGGCACGTCATTCACGAGGTGCGCGGCTTGAAGGAGCGCATCGCCGTTCCCGCGCGGCACTTTCTGGCGGACATAGGTGAAGCGCGCGAGGTTGGAAATATCGCAGACCGCCGCGAGTAAGTCGTGTTTGTTTTTTTGAACCAGCGTATCCTCAAGCTCATAGGAGACGTCGAAATGGTCCTCGATAGCGCGCTTGCCGCGACCCGTGACGAAAATGATTTCCTCGATGCCGGAGGCGGCGAGATCTTCCACGATATACTGGACGACCGGTTTATCAACCACAGGAAGCATTTCTTTCGGTTGCGCTTTCGTGGCAGGCAGGAAACGCGTTCCAAAGCCCGCGACGGGAAGAATCGCCTTGCGGATTTTTTGCATGTTAATCGTGAATTATGAAAAGTCTCTCCCGATCCTATGGCACATGATTCTGTGAGCCGATGGCTTTCCACATTTACTGTCTAGACAAAGCAGTCCAGTTTATTATAAAATAAATTGGCTTGCCTGCCAATCCATGAAAGAAGCCATGTTTTGTAAGTGCAAGAGAGATTTTTTTATAATAACTAGCCAAAAATTTATGAACCAAAAAGGATTTGTAAGTGTTGTTGTAGTAATCATCGGTGTTATGATACTTGTTGGAGTGACTGGTTACTTTATTATGAGTCAACAAATGCCCTCACCAGAACCTGTTCCTTCGCCCATTCCTACTCCAACACCCGAGCCTAATCCAACACCTGTGCCGATTCCAAAACCATCTTCCACCACTTCGCCAACTACTACAATCATTGGCGATGACCCGTATAATTGGCCTATTCAAAATGTCTGTATTCCAGTTCCCGGGCCAGGAAGTCCTATAGTAATAAGAGACTTATATGATGGAACGTATGTTTATCAGCAGTCCAATGGATCCTTGTTTCGTGGTAATCAAAATCAGTGCAGATGCCTAAGTGGTCAAACTCTGATTTCCACTCCCGATGGGCTAAAAATGATTAAGGAATTGAAAGTAGGGATGTCTGTCTTTACGATTGACAGAAAAGGAACCAAAATCGTGGCACCGCTGATTCAGGTAGCAAAAATTTCTATTCCGCATGGTTATCTAATCTCTCACGTACTCCTGAGCGACAAACGAGAGCTCTTTGCATCAAACGCTCATCCAACAGCGGATGGTCGAACCATAGGGGAGTTACTGCCGAATGATAGTCTCGACGGAGCTCGAGTCGTAAAGAGAAACTTAGTATCTTATGATGCTTTATTCACATATGACATTCTTCCCGCTGGAGATACTGGCTTCTATTGGGCGAACGGCATTCTCTTAGGAAGTACAATTTCTAAATAGGCTCCTCAAAGAAATACTCGAACTTCTGCGATCGGAACCAGGCGCAGAAGTTCGAGTGTTTCATCTTGGTTCGCCACGCTTACCGT
Source organism: uncultured Candidatus Saccharibacteria bacterium (assembly GCA_964601555.1). Classification (GTDB taxonomy): domain Bacteria; phylum Patescibacteriota; class Minisyncoccia; order Phycocordibacterales; family CAIJYI01; genus CALMXW01. The sequence goes on from CAZRNX010000045.1 coordinate 4,006, forward strand.
GTCAATTATGCCGATCACCGTTTCGTCGTTTCCGCCCGGAACAAGCGCGTCGCCCACATACGCGCAATTCTCCTTTTCCCATCCCATGAGCTTGATAAACTTCTCTATATTGCTTCCTTTGTGCGCGCCTTTGCGAAAGTAATCGAAGCATGTCGTGCCGCCGATTTTGACTTCCATTTTCTCCGACACGAACGGGAAGTCTTCGAGAATGCGCCGCCGGATGGCTCGGTCCGGATCAAAACTTTTCTTCTTCTCAAGATTTTCGTTGTGGCCGATCAAACTGTATGATATTTGGCATTCCCGATCTTCAATCAAATCGCTTTCATTGCTGACTATCCACGTTCGCGGTATGGACTGAATGTGCCGTAGGACTTCTTCCTTTTCATCATCCTTGAGTACATGGTGCCATAAGCATTCACCTACAATATTATTATGTGCCTGGTTCCCGTTCTGGCCAAGGTAATACGCCGGGAAATTATCCCCCATTTGTTTGCGAATCTGCTCGACGCGAGCCCCTGATACGACAATGATGTCGCGCTTCGTCCTCAAATCCAAAAGTATCGTCTGCATTTCTTTTGAAATGGGAGATCTGGTGGGCGTAAGCGTGTCGTCCAAATCGAAAAAGAGATGCCGGTAGCGCGAGAGTGACGAATGTTTCGCATGGGCAACAGTCATAGTATTATACACAGCATCATAAAAAGCGAAGTTGTGCAATTTGCAAGAGGACTCTCTACTACAGAGAGTTATGACGCTTTATACCCCAAATCCGCAATGCCTTTGATAATTTGTTCTCTTGTCACTTTGCTCTCGTCAAACTCTACCACTCCCTCTTTTTTATCATAGTCCACCACCGATGACGAAACGCCGTCCATGGAGGACGTGAGCATCTGTATCCCCGTCGCGCACGACCCGCAATGCATCCCCTCTATGTGTAATGTAATTTTTTGCATATCTTTATATTAGCATGATGCTTCTCAACAACAAAACATACTTATGCAAACGCATTGCATGCTGAACTTTTCTCATGTATCCTCTCAAACAGGGAGCGTAGACCTTTAATATTTCAATCAGCAAACATCAGAAAGGGGTGTAGAGATGGAAACCAAACAAGTAAACGACAGCGAAGTATTTCCCGAGAGTATTGTAAAACACCTGGCGAGAAAGCAGGTTTTACGTTATGGGGAAAATCCTCACCAGAGGGCGGCATTGTATGTTGAAGCGGACGCTGTGCCAACCGGCATTGCTTCCGCATGCCAACTGCAGGGCAAAGAACTCTCGTACAATAATTTTCTTGATGCCGATGCGGCGGTTCGATGCGTCAGTGCATTTAATAATCCGACATGCGTGATCGTTAAGCATGCCAATCCCTGCGGCGTGGCGACGGCGGGAACCGTACGGCAAGCATACGTCCATGCCCACGCGGCTGATCCGACTTCTGCTTTTGGCGGAATAATTGCTTTCAATTCTCCGCTGGATAAATTAACGGCAGAGGCAATCGTGGAGCGACAATTTGCTGAAGTCATCGCCGCGCCCACGATACACGACGACGCCTTGCCTCCTTTGTGCATTCGGCCGAACATTCGCGTTCTTGCCGGCTGGACAAATTCCCCAAAAGATCGTGCCATCGAGTGGCGCACAATTACCGGCGGCTGGTTGCTACAGGAAGAAGATCAGAACGCCCGTCTCCTTGACGGCTTCCGTACAGTTACGGAACGCCATACGGACTCGTTGGGTGAATTGGCCGATCTCTTGTTCGCATGGAAAGTGGTAGAATTTGTAAAATCAAACGCCATCGTTCTCGCTCGCAACCTGCGCACTACCGGCATCGGTCCGGGCCAGCCTAACCGAGCAATGAGTGTCCGAATTGCATGCGAACATGCAAGAAAACATGGACCGGTAACAAGAACTGTACTGGCTTCTGACGCGTTTTTTCCTTTTCGGGATGGAATTGACGCGGCGAGAGAAGCCGGAGTTACGGCCATTATTCAGCCCGGCGGATCACAACGCGATCAGGAAGTCATAGATGCCGCCAATGAACACGGGATGGCTATGATCTTCACCGGCATGCGACACTTCCGACATTAGTATTCAATGCAGGCAGGTAGTTCTTATGCTCCGGGCGCAGTAATGCGTTCGGAGTAATCTTTTGCATGGTTTTCACGTTACTCTTATTTAGTAATTATCAAGGGGATCGTAGTCGCAATATTGTACATCTCCCTTATAGCAACCGGCAATATGATTCCAAAAGTTGACGTAGTAAACCCCCTCCCCCATTATACTTCCCTTTGGCCAAATACGAACAAAGCTAAAAACAACAAACATGCTCAGAATGAGTAGGAGCCAGACTTTATATTTCATATTTCCATTCTACCA
>CAZRNX010000046.1:0-6283 GCA_964601555.1 uncultured Candidatus Saccharibacteria bacterium
CTTTGCTCGTAGACCTCGGCATCATCACAGTGCCAGCCAACTATGACCACTCGACCTGGCTCGCCAGGTTCGAGAAGAAGCACCAGGGCGGGAAAGTTAAGTCGTTCGACTTTTACAACGACTTGATCACCGACGAGAACTTCCCGAAGCCGTCCCGAATTCTGAAGCCCGGCGACAGGCTCCACGTGCAGGCGTTCCAGCATGTTGTGCCAGGAACGACAACGTCGAAGGAGCGCATGGACTTCTTGCGCGGACAGCCGGGCAATCAGTTCACCGGCGCGCAAGGAGCCTCCATTGCGTGCGAACAGAAGCGCGATCAACTGCCAAAAGGCAAGTGGTACGCGTCTTTTGATGAAGAAGAGCGTCTCCTCCTTGCCGGCGGCTGTCATCGTGTGCCGTTCGTGAATGCCGGTTCGTACGGCGTCTTCTACTTCGGTCTCGGCAACCTCGAGCATGTGTGGGATGTTAATGATGCCTTCTTCTCCTTCCGCGACTTGTCCTTGGTCGCTTAGCTGCTTTTATGCCAACCCCTTGATACTTTGCTTTCAAAAAATGCACAGTATCGAGGGGTCTTTCTTTTTGCTATACTTACACCATGAGTTTGGAAGACGACAATAAGAACAACGGTGAAGATTCTTCGCGGATAGAAGAGCTTGAGAAAAAGCTCTACTCGCGCGACGAGGGAGCCATTCATCCGCACAAACGCACCGAGCTTCACTCGAAAAAGTTTTACCTTCCCGAAGACTGGGTTCCGGAAGGGGAAGGAGAGAAATTTCTTGAAATGCAAAAGAGGCCGCCGGGAAAGAAAATGTCTTTCTATGCGAAATTCTTTATTACTTCCCTCGTCTTTTTCTTTGGAGCTATCAGTACGGCCGGGTACTTCTTTTTTTCGCAGCGCAATTTCATATCTCCCGAAAATGTAGAACTTTCTGTTTTTGGTCCGGTCTCTATAAAAGGAGGAGATGTCTTAGACATACAGGTCGTGATTGAAAACAAAAATACCGCTCCGCTCGCTTTCGCCAATCTCGTTCTGCAATTTCCGGCGGATTCCCGCGCTGCCACTGATTCTTCGCGGGAGTTTCTCCGCTACTCCAAATCTTTAGGCAGCATTGCTGCCGGGGAAATACGGACGGAGACGGCCAAGGTTGTTTTATTGGGAGATGAGAAAGTGCGCAAAGTCATTCGCGCCGAGCTCAGCTACGGAATCGAAGGGTCCAGCGCGGCGTACTCCAAAGAAAAAAATTATGACGTTTCACTTACAGCCCCGCCGCTTGCCGTCATTGTCAGTCTTCTCAAAGAGGCAAATGCGGGGCAGCAAATAACGCTTCAAGCGGATATTGTTTCCAACGCTTCATCTCCTCTTAAGGATCCGATAGTGAGGATTGATTATCCGGCGGGGTTTGTTTTCCAAAGCGCTTTTCCGGAACCCTCTTCGGGAAAGAATATCTGGCGGCTTGGCGACATGGTATTCGGCGAAAAGCGGGAAATACGCATTACCGGGGTGCTTCTCGGGGAGGACAATCAAGAGAAAGCATTCTGGGTGTATACCGGTCTTTCGAAGAGCGACTCTGCCTCCTCCATCACCACCCTCTTCTCAAGCATTTTAAAAATTATAACGCTTAAGAAGCCGTTTCTCGGCGTTGACATTGCCGTTAATGGCGTGAAAGACTCCGAGTTTAATCTGACGGACCGAAATAGCAAGGTCAATCTTTCCATACAATGGACCAACAATCTTGCAGACCGCATCATCAATGGCGAAATCCAAGCTGTGATAAAGGGTGACATTATAGATAGAAGGACGGTTGCCGTAAGCCGGGGAGGATTTTTCCGATCCTCGGATGACACGATTCTCTGGGAGCGCCGTACGACGCCCGAGCTCGCGTCTATATCGCGCGGAGAAAAGAGTACCGTTGACCTTTCCTTCTCGCTTTTGCCGCCGGAGAAGAAAGGCTTCGTGAGAAAAAATCCCGTAATTGAAGTCGAAGTAAGCGTCAAAGGCGAGCGCGTTTCGGAAGAAAACGTTCCGGAAGAAATCCGTTCATTCGCGAAGAGGAGTATCAAGGTGGGAACAATTGCCTCTTTTTCTTCGCATACACTTCACTTCAGCGGTCCATTTGAAAATACCGGACCCATGCCTCCAAAAGTAGACACAGAAACGACATACACGGTGGTGTGGAGTGTGTCCAATCTCTCAAGCGCTCTTCGGGGCGCCAGAATGCACGCGACGCTCCCGCCGTATGCCAGATGGACGGGAAATATTTTCCCCAACACCGCCTCTCTTATTTACAACGAAATCTCCGGCGATGTTGTTTGGGAGGCAGAGGACATCCCCGCCGGAACCGGAGTTGAAACGCCCGCGAAAGAAGTGGCGTTTCAGGTGGCCCTTACTCCAAGCTTGGGACATGTTGGAAAAGCGCCTGCAATTATTTCGAGCGCGTCATTTTCGGCCGAGGATACATTCACCGCGTATCGGATCTCTGGTACTCTCACTGCGCCCACTACGAGACTTTTGATTGATCCGAACTTTAACACCAACCAGTCGAACGTCGTACCGTGAGAGTCTGCGGGGGCAGCCTCTTTGCTGGCGAAGCGCGTATAAATTCCGTATAATACACATATGCCAGAAAAACAACCGGCGATAATGAATATAGGAGTTGAGACCATCGTAAAGGCCGTGCTGGTTCTTATCGGCTTCTACACGCTCTATCTTCTGAGAGATATTTTGCTGGTACTCCTGACATCCATCGTCGTTGCATCCGCCGTAGAGCCGGCGGCGGTGTGGCTCATCAGACGCCGCTTTCCGCGCTCGCTTGCCGTTCTTTCCGTGTACATTGCCTCGCTCTCCGTATTTGCCGGCATTTTCTATCTTTTCTTCCCTCCGATCATAAACGACCTACGGCAATTTTTGGACGGCATCCCTTCGTATCTTCGCTTTCTTGACACCTGGAATCCATGGCGCGATGTTTTCAATTATGAAGCGGTTCTCCAGAACTTCGCTTCGTCTGCCGGCGAGGGGTGGAAGTTTTTGGGGCCTTCCGTGGACGCGGTAACGGGGGGAGGCGGCGCGATCGTTCGAACCGTTGGAGGAATTTTCGGCGGAGTCTTTAGTTTCATTCTGGTCCTCGTCATTTCGTTTTATCTTGCGGTACAAGAACGAGGAATAGAAAACTTTTTAAAGATCATCGTTCCTCTGCGCCATGAGAAATATATCATTAACCTCTGGTCGCGTTCGCAAGCGAAGATCGGCCGGTGGATGCAGGGGCAGCTTCTCTTGGGGGTCCTCGTGGGAATCCTTGTTTTCTTGGGGTTGAGCGTCTTGAGCGTTCCGCATGCATTCACTTTCGCGATCATTGCCGCCGTTTTTGAGCTTATACCTATTTTCGGACCGATCCTCGCAGCTATTCCCGCCGTTGTTATAGCATTCGCGGAAAGCGCGGGGCTTGGACTCACAACAGTGGGACTCTATCTCATCATCCAGCAGTTTGAAAATCACCTCATCTATCCTGTCGTCGTCCGGAAAGTTGTCGGCGTGCCTCCGATCCTCGTTATCATCGCACTCTTGGTCGGGATGGAACTCGCGGGGCTTGTCGGCGTCATCCTCTCAGTACCCCTTGCCGCCGTGCTTATGGAGCTTGTGAATGATATAGAAAAGAAAAAGGCGGGGACGCTCGAAATATAGCACTCGCAGATATGCCGAAAAAATTCTACATCACCACAACGCTTCCGTATGTGAATGCGGAACCGCATATTGGCCACGCGATGGAGTTCGTACGCGCGGACGCACTCGCGCGATTCCATGCGCTTCGGGGAGACGACGTTTTTTTCAATACAGGCACGGACGAGCATGGGCAGAAGGTCTACCGGAAGGCGCTTGAACAGAGGAGAGATGCGCAGGAATATGCGGATGAATACGCTGAGAGATTTAAAGAGCTGAAAAAGACTCTTAATCTTTTTCCCGAACTTCATTTCATTCGCACGACCGATCCGCACCACGTTTTAGCCGCGCAGGAGTTTTGGAAGAGATGCGAGAAGGCGGGCGATATTTATAAGAAAAATTATAAAATAAAGTACTGCGTCGGCTGCGAGCTCGAAAAAACTGAATCAGAACTCGTGAACGGTCGCTGTGCCATTCACACCAACCAAGAACTTGAGTTGATAGACGAAGAAAATTATTTTTTCAAATTTTCAAAATATCAAAAAGTGCTGCTCGCTTTGTATAATGAAGAACGAAGTTTTGTAATACCAGAGACGCGCCTGCATGAGATCAAGAAGTTTGTCGAGAGGGGACTTGAAGATTTTTCTATATCCCGACTGAAATCCAAAATGCCGTGGGGCATTCTGGTGCCGGGCGACGACGCGCAAGTCATGTATGTCTGGTTCGACGCGCTCGTAAACTATATTTCTACTTTGGGGTGGCCCGCCTCCGCCGAAGTCTCGGCGGGTAAGCCCGATTCTTTTACTGAATGGTGGGGTACGAAAGAGAATCCCAATGCAGTGCAAATCGCTGGGAAAGACAATCTTCGCCAGCAGTCAGCGATGTGGCAGGCGATGCTCATGTCCGCCGGTCTGCCACATTCCAAACAGATTTTAATAAACGGCTTCATCAATTCCGGCGGAGTGAAAATGTCTAAGTCGCTCGGCAATGTCATCTCGCCGAGAGACATTATTGCGGAATTTGAAAACGCCGCCCTGTTCCCCGAAGATGTTTTGCGTTTCGTTGTGCTTCACGACATTCCCTCATTTGAAGACGGCGACTTGACTCTCGAATCTACCAGAGAATCATACAAAGCACAATTGCAAAACGGCCTCGGCAATCTCGTCTCGCGCATTATGAAAATGGCGGCAACTCATTTGGACGAGCCGGCACCCGTATCTCTTTTGCTGAGTTTCCCGGAAGAATATGTGAAAAGTTTCGAAGAGTATAATATAAAAAAAGCGATTAACTTTGTTTTTCGAGAAGTGGAAATACTTGACGAAGAAATCCAACGCACCGAGCCGTTTAAACTCATTAAGACAGAACCGGAAAAAACGAAGCAAATCATCCGTAATCTTGTAAGCCGTTTGTATATAATAGGGAAGATGCTTCTACCGCTTCTGCCCCGAACGGGTGAAGCAATCCAATCACTCGTAAAAAACAACAAAATGCCGGAAAGGCCGCTGTTTGGGCGAGAATAGCGCGCCGGCTTTTTTCTACAGACATTCGTTTTTTGTAGCGACAACTTCTACGAACGAAACACTGCGATTTTCAGCGTCAGATAATACAAACCCAAAGACCAATGGACGGAGCTATAGACATCACACTATGAAAGTGAACTGAGATGAGGCCATATCGCCTTACAAAATAAGAACCTTCAGCTTCTTCCGGTTCGGCTTCACAATGTGATGTCTATATATGACTTTTGAAAGAGGTCTAATAAATTGTTTGAGGAGTGACGGCCTTTGACTTATCCACTACTCCTTTTTACAGCGTTTGCCCTATCAAGTACAATGAAATATATAATTAAAATCTTTACAGCCGCAGAGTCTGTATTCATTATGATATGATGAAAAAATATTTTCTCTACATTACGCTAACCGCGGCATTCCTCACCCCCGCCATTGTTTCTGCCGCTACCTACTATGTTGCCCCCAGTGGTTCAGACTCCAACCCCGGCACTCAAGCCGCACCGTTCCGCACGCTTGGGAGAGCACACACCGCCGTTGCAGCCGGCGACACCATCTATCTTCGCGGTGGAGTGTACAATATAACCGCGCAGCAAAACCTTACTAAGAGCGGCACAAGCGGCAACCGTATCAAGGTATTTAACTATCCCGGCGAGACGCCGATTCTTGACGGATCCGGTATAACGGGAGCTGATGGCACGCGGACATTGAGGACTGCCGGCTCGTGGTGGCATATCAAAGGCCTTGAGATAAGAAACAATCCGACAGGAGGAGGCATTGTGATACCGAGCGGATCACACAACAACATTATCGAGAACAACAATGCTCACCATAATGGCAGACTCTCCACATCCGGCGGTGCCGGCATTGCCGTATACGGCACTGCCTCAAATAATCTCATTCTGAATAATGATATGCATCACAATAGAGATGCAACCAACGGCCAAGCCGATGGCATGCATATAGCTGCCGGCAGTGGTTCCGGAAATGTCGTGCGCGGCAATCGTGTATGGCGCAACTCCGACGACGGCATTGATTTGTGGAATAACACAGGGCGTGTCCTGTTGGAGAACAACTGGTCGTGGGAGAACGGCTTCGACGACAACCTACAGCCACTGGG
>CAZRNX010000047.1:0-6213 GCA_964601555.1 uncultured Candidatus Saccharibacteria bacterium
GAAAAATTTGAAACCGAATCTGGAGAAGTTATTTTCGGAAGAGCCCTAAGTGACTGAAGTCTCAAGTAACGATTTTTCCCAAGATACTCATTCACGAACCCATGCGCCCACTTATCACTCGGCGATTCGAATACATATGTGGGAGAAAGCTGCGATGAGGATTGGACCCACTGGCCGCTATTGTTGTTGAATACAACAAGGTACTTAAACATAAATTTCTCCTTTCGGCTGATGTTGATGTCAAAGAAACAAAGAATGTGCCAACCTTTGTCTCTACCATCACCATAACACAAGTAAAAAATATTTGTTGAAGAAAGAGTACTATATTGTATTGAAACAAAAGCGTATCTAGAAATATAGTGAATTAATAAAGCTTTTCTTGCAAAATAAATTTGTACTGATATAGTACATATTGTAGTTAACATACAACAACAGAGATGAGCACGGAAAAATTATTTGAAAAGATAGGCCTTGCGCTGGGAGAAAGCGCCGTATATCTTGCACTGCTTGAGTTGGGGCCCTCATCCGTGTCAGATATTTCGCTTCGAGCGAAGATGCATCGGCCGGCGGTGTATAGAACTCTACTGCTCCTCAAAGAGAGAGGACTCGTGTCGGTTGTCGCAAGAGGCAAGCGCAAGCTCTACGCGCCCGCGTCGCCGGAAAAGCTTCGAGACACTCTTGCAGAAACGGAGTCTTCGCTCAACGAGACACTCCCAGAGCTTCTTGCCGCGTTTGGGAGCAGGAAAAACCGACCAAGCCTCACATATCTTGAAGGGCGGAAGGGGATTATTGCAGTATTCCGCGACATAGTAACTACACTTAAGAAGGGCGATGTATTTTATCGATACAGTTCTTCTAAGCAGCCTCGCAAGGCAGACTACTATATACCGCACAACTATGTGAAGCTCCGCGATGAAAAACAGCTTGAGCGTTTCGTCATTACCAATGACCGCTCGCGCGACCGAAAGAAGCCGAAGCTCGAGAAGGCTGTCAGGATAGTTCCGAAGGATTATGACCTCTTTGAGTACGATATTACGCAGCTTATTTACGCCGACAAGATTGCCTTTGTTGACTATAATACTGAAACAGCGATTATTATCGAAAACAAAATTATTGCTGAATTCCAGAAGAAAATTTTCAAGCTGCTGTTTCAGGAGCTGTAAAGCATGCCAATTTTATTTTATAGAGACTCGGGGTAGCCGTTCCTTCGGGTTGTGTCAAAAAAAATAGCCGGGTCTTGTCGGCTAGATCCACTCCTTAGGATATAATATCGTCTTGCCTGCTCAACAACACCCAACTTACTGCTTGACTTGCGGTCTGAACATACATATTCATTCGGTTCTCTTTATGTTTATGGTTCATCTTTAAGTCAAATACAGGACCATGTGTCTGACATCTGGTTGGAAACACGGCAAGCGGCTTGAGGGCCCCAAATTTCTCATTCATCTTCATTACTGACAAGGGTTCTTCAAATTTATCGACCCACGATGGCGGAGCGCAGATAAATCCCTGGGACAAAGAAAGGTAGTATCTCTGCAAATAAAATGCAAGACACTTCAGATCGTGGGAATGCGGCTCAATACCGGAATTGTTCTCAAGAATTTTTCCCGCCTCTGTGGCGCAATCTACCGTTCTTGTCAAAAAACTGCTGGACTTCTTTTCCACCAGCGTTCCGAGAGTGTATCCAATCGCTTCACCGCCTCCTTCACAAGCACCGCGTGATACATCATCTGAAACTTCACCGTAGCCATTTGTAACGACCACAACACCCTTTTGGGCCAGTAACTGCCCGATTTCTACGAACAACCCGCGCTTTCTTTGCTCTTCATACATCCACGGCCCTAAGGGCTCTTCCGAAAATAACTTCTCCAGATTCGGTTTCAAATTTTTCCAAGATTCGATTTTTTCTGACTGAAAAAATCTTGAGGTGCAGCAGCAGCTGCAGTGAAAGATTTTTGACGGAAGAAAAGTCGGAGATTGGGAAAATTTGGAGGCGAGATGGGGGAGTTATTTTCGGAAGAGCCCTAAGACCGTAATCATTTTTGCCTGGGACACTTTGGTTCTCCTCATTGACTCCAAGTTAATAGAACTTCGAACCTGACCTGTGCTCATTATAGCCAGGGTATCTTATTTATCAGGTAGAAAATATCTTTTTTTATGCTAGTATCAGGACATTATATTGCGGGGTGCAGTGCTATAATCCAGTTGGGCAGTACGCCTGCTTTGGGGTCGAAAGTATTGTCGGGGTATCGTATAGTGGCAGTACGCGTGCTTTGGGAGCACGTAGCCTCGGTTCGATTCCGAGTACCCCGACAATGTTTTCGACCAGAAGCATGTAAAAATGCTTCCGCGGCCCCGAAGGGGAGGCAGACCGAGTTCGATTCTCGGCACCCCGATAAACAAACATATGGATCAATATTTTCGTTCCGAAGAAAAGCCGCAATTTGAAGTTCGGCCAGCAATGGAACAGAAGCCTTTTAAAAACCCGGCAGTACGGTCGTTCTTTGCCAAATGGTGTGAGATTAACGATTCTATTGAGCCCCGAGTAGTTCCCCGCGAGGAGTGGGAAGAGAAGAGAGAAGATGGCTTATTGGAAAAAAGGACAGACGGGAAACAAAGTCTGTATATTCCGGAGGACCTGCAACTCTGGGAAATGGTTGGAGTTATGGAAGCGGTGGACCACGATACTTTTTCGGACAAACCACAGCGGCAAAATGAAGCAAAGGAAAAACTTTTGGAGCTCGGCAAAACATTTCAAAACGCCGGCATCTATATTGCCCAAAGGGCGGACTTTATAAAAGAGGGCGGCGAGATTGCCCGCGCTCTTGCTGAAGAATTTTACAATTACGGGCAAGCACTTGTAAGCGGGAAAAAATTGGAAGAAACTAAAAATATTGACAATATTATGTCCCACACCTTAACAGAAGCGGAAACCGAAACGGTGGACCGTTTTCTTGCCGGGGACGACCTCTACGAATCACGGCAGACAAGAGCCGAAACAGCGACCATGTCCGATCGCGACAAAAAAGGCGAGTTCTACGAAGCAGAACGGCAAAAAACTCTCGTACAGTTTTTCAGAGTTTCAGCAAAAGCGTTTGAGTTGGAGCGAAAAAGCGACGACGAGGGCCTGAAAGAAGGCAGCAATCACCTAAAATCTTGGCAAAACGATACTCCGCTCCACAGCGCCTTTATCGCTAAAGTTGAGAAAGCGATGGTGCAGAAGATAGAAACACCAAAAAGAGAGCTTGAAAGTTCAATTTTTCGAAGGGGTATGGAATTATTGCAAAAGAATATGCCCTTTGATACTCTGCCCGAACACATAAAAAATTCAGTTTTGCACTGGCAAAACGGTGAGATTGCACTGCGCGAGGCGTTGCAGATAGACAGGCTTAAATCCGAGCTTGAGGATGTTCGCCGATGGGGCGATGTGGAGATCGCAAGCGCTAAAGAGCGCGAGATTGCAGACAAAATTCAACATGCAGTGAGCGGGTTCTCTTTTCTACTGAACGCGAACAATCCGTCAGAAATGGTGGCAAGTCAGAATATAAATTGCGTCGGCGCGTCTATGCTCGGTGGCGCATTGATGCAAGAAGCGGGGCTCACATACCTCGTAGGCGATGTGCCAAAACACTCTATTTTGTTTTTGGTTACTAGTGATGGAAATGTTGAATGGCGCGACATGCTCAATGCTTCCTATAATGAGGATTTAACCGATGGAATGATTGTAGGAAACAAAAAAGACGGATCGCCGCTTACGGTTGCGGACGTTGCGGCCTTTAGCAAAAAACCAAAGTCCACGGGACTGATGTTTGATATTGAAAGTGAGAAGTACAGAGACAAACTTAAATGGGTTGAGAAAGGACAAAGACAGTATGTGACTGTCTTTGAACCGGAATATGGACAGAAGATTCAAGTATTAAATAGCGCGGGCTCGACACTTCGGTATTTGGGCGATGGAGAAAACGATCTCAAAAAGAAAACAAGTTATTACAACCAAGCAGTGCAGGCATTTCAAGGGGCGACTGCTGCTGGTCCGCAAAGCATCTACCCTTACAACAACCTTGGCAATGCCTTCGCCTTGCTTGGTCGTGAGAAGGAAGCGGTTAAGGCGTACCGAGAAGCCGTTGCCGTTAACCCGGAATTTGCCGACTCTTATTATGGGCTTGGCTGTGTCCTTTCTCTCGAGCACAAGAAAGAAGCGATCGAGGCATATCAAAAATTTATTGAGTTAGCGGATAAAGCGAAAGATGAATATTGGATAAAAGAAGTAGAAAAGACAGTCGCGGAGTTGAAAAGCAAGTAAACGGCCATACCGGACACCGGACGTACTGGGCAGACAACGATCTTCTCAAAAGGGCGATTTTCTGCTATAACAGCACGAAAGAAAAGAGCATTTAGTCCGTCTGTATATATGAACCAGGACATGGAAAAAGCATACTTGGAGAGCTTTGAGGCGTATTCGGACGCGATTTTTCGATTCGCGAGCTTCCAGGTATCTGACCGCGAGGCAGCCAAAGATATCACCCAGGACGTCTTTTTGAATGTTTGGAAGTATATTGCCGGCGGCGCGAAAATAGAGAATATGCGCGCATTCCTCTATGCCGCGGCGCGCAACAAGATCATTGACCATCGCCGCAAAAAGAAAGAAGAATCGCTCGACAACCTCTCGGAAGCCGGTTTCGACGCGAAGGATGACTATGCGCATGTGCATATGGAACAGAGCGCGGAAGCGAACAGAGTATTTCGGCTGATAAGGACAATGGAAGAAGGAACAAGAGAGCCGATGCTTCTGCGCTTTATTGACGGACTTTCCATGAAAGAAATCGCGGAAATTATGGGTGAAAACGAGAATGTCATTTCTGTGCGCATTCATCGCGGGATCAAAAAACTTCAGGAACAAATGCAATTATCATGAGCAACATCACAGAGCAGTCAAAACAACTTGAAGATAAACTTCTCACGATTGGGAAATCCGCGAGCGTGTTTCTTCCGGCTGAAGAAAAACGAGCAATGCGCAACGCGATTCTTGCGGCGATGCGCGAAATGCCGGTAAGAGAACAAGCGCCGTCCCGTCTCCTCACACAGAGCGCGCGTAAAGAAAAGAGAAGTAATATTATTCTAACTATTAAAAACATGATTGCGGGAATTATTATCGCGGCTCTTCTCGGCGGAGGAGTATCATTTGCTGCCGAGGGAGCACTTCCGGGAGATCTGCTTTATCCGGTAAAGACGAGCATAAACGAAGAAGTCCGAAGCACTCTTGCAATTTCGGCCGAGTCCAAGGCGGAGCTTCATGCCAAGTTTGCCGAACGCCGCCTTGAGGAAGCGGAGAGACTTGCGTCGAGCGGGCGTCTCAGTATAGAAACTGGTGCCCAAATTGCGGCCAACTTCAAGTCGCATGCGCAGGAATCAGAAAGCCAAAGTGAAAAAGCGGAAGCGAAGGGGGGCGCGGAAGCGGCGGTCGGCATACACTCAAACTTTGAATCAGCGCTTCTGGCTCATGAGAAAGTGCTCGCGAAGATTGAAGTGAAGAACCCCGAATCGAAAGAACACTTGGAGGTAGTCTTGAGAGACGTTCGTGCGGAAATCTCCACGGTAACAAAGAAGAGAGAATCCGGCGAACAGAAAGTGTCGGCGCAATCGAGCGCCGGAGTGAAAGTTTCCGCGGAAGGAGCGATGAAGAGCGCGGAGAACAAGATTGACGAAGTAAAGAAATTTCTTGAAAACAAAAAGGCCGACATGTCTGCAGGCGTTTATGCGGGCGTGGAGGCGCGCATCGCGGCGGCGGAAGCGATTTTCGCTGAAGGAAAAGCGAAGTTTGACGCGGGCGCATATGGGGAAGCTTTTACACTTTTCAAGAAGTCTCAACGAGAAGTGCAGTCCGCGAAACTTCTTGCAAATGCTGCGGCCGAGTTTGAGATTGAAATAAACGGCGTTCACGCGACGGGTACGCTTGACAGCGATCACAAGATAACGCTTCCGAACGGAAAAGTTCAAATTATAAACGGAAAAGTTGAAGTTGAAACGCAAGACGGCGACGGAAGAAGCTCAAGTAGTATAAAAATAAATGTAAACACGAGCGGAACCAGTGGCGCAAGTGTATACACGCGGCAGAAAATTCAAGTGAATTCCGCGGGATACGGCGGCATCCGGACCGACTTCATGGACGTTGCTTTTGAAGACTATCTGATTAAAGAAATTAAAGAAAAGGGC
>CAZRNX010000048.1:0-6097 GCA_964601555.1 uncultured Candidatus Saccharibacteria bacterium
ACTAGGGTCCTTAATCAAGCGGTAAGGCGCAATATCACGCGCTTTCCTGGGGACTTCATGTTTCGGTTGACCACACACGAGGCAGGGGCTTTAAGATCACAAATTGTGACCTTAAAGATTGGACGCGGGGAACACCGAAAGTATTCGCCTCTTGTCTTCACCGAGCAAGGGATTGCGATGTTGTCCAGCGTCCTCAACAGCGAGCGCGCGATACAAGTCAATATTTACATTATTCGTGTCTTCACACGATTGCGCGAGCTGCTTGCCAGCCACAAAGAGCTTCGGGAGAAACTCGAAGAACACGATGAACAAATCAAGGTCCTTTTTGATATGGTTCAGAAGCTGCTCACTCCACCCAAGGAGCCACCAAAACGCAGAATAGGTTTTGGTGTTGGATAGTACTTCTCCTTGAATCCATATCCCGAATATTCATCTTGATTGTATCCCTCAACACTTTCGTAATACACACGACCACTCATGGTCGTATATTTATGAAGCCTTACGAGAATATCGGGTGCGTTGTCGTCTCCTCTGCAAATATCCTCTCTCCAAAACTCTTTCTTGGAAAGAGAAACCAACTTTTTTCCAAAGTCGTTAATCCTATGTACGGAATGTCTCCACATGTCCATTTTTTCTCCCCACCCCAGAATTACCTCGGGGAGCAGGCTGGGCGAATGCCCTGACAATGTTGTACTGCACCTCGAACTTATAGCGGTAATCTTCTGTTTCGCGCCGGACCCTGCATGCTTCTTGCAATTTCCCCGTTCCTGATTAATATGAGAATATTATTCGCAATAAAAAACCTTCTTTATGGAACCAAACATCTCCGCTCTATCGAAGAAAACGAAGGCCGACATTCTTAACGAGTATGAGAAGCTTCTCCGGGACTTCGAGGACGCGAAGCAAGGCGCTCGAATGGCGCACGAACCAACAAACATCCAACAGGTGTCAACAGTGAAGAAAGACTTCACCGTCAGAGCCGTTGAGGAGGGAATTGACGGCTTGAAATCGACTGTTGGGACCAATCTGGGAGAACTTTCGAAACGATTTGGAGACGTGCTTGACGCGCTTCTTCGGCAGACAAGCAGCGAGGCGGAAAAATTTACCGAATTGCAGAAAGCTGTTGAGATTTCCAAGAAGCAGCTTGAAACGCAGTATCATATCGAAGTGGCGGCGCGGACGCTTGAAGATCTCGTCGCTCAGCATGAAGAGAAAAAGTTGCGGCTCGAGCAAGAGTACGCAAGGAAGACGATCGAGCTGGAAGATGGGGCGGAGACGAAGAGGCGGGACAGGAAACGGGAAGAGGAGCAATATGAGTATGACACAAAGCTCCGGCGCTCGCGCGAACAGGCGCAATTCGACGAAAAAAGGCGGGTGATGGAAGCGGAACTCAAGCGGCGCGAAGATGCGGTGAAGATGGGAGAAGAGGAAATGAAACGGCTTCGCGACGATGCGGCGAAAGCCCCGTCGCTTTTTGAGAAAGAGCTTGCGGCGCGAGAAATAGAGGTTTCGAAACATCTTGAAGCGGAGCACAAGCGCGAAATCGAGATTCTTCATAAGGATTGGGAGTCGGAGAAGCGGCTCACGGAGGCGCGAATGAAAACGCTGGAAGACCAGAACAAGCGGCTGGAATCGGAGGTCTTGGCGCTAAAGAAAGAAGTCGAGGCGGCCAATAAGAAGTCGCAAGACCTTGCCGTGCGGGTTATTGAGAGCGGAACAGGATCGCGGGGAGAACGCAATGATCGGAGCACGCCTCCGGCGCCGGCGCAGGGGAAGCTAGCGTAATAATCAAAAAAGGAGAGAGAATGCGGAAGCGGGAAGAAATTTAAGAAGCGCCATGTGAAGTGGTTGCTTGCCCCGCGCCTTCCCATCCGTATACTTGAGAGATAATGACCCAGGGGGAAGCACTTGAGGTTTTGAAAATGGGGCACAATGTTTTCCTGACCGGGCCGGCGGGGAGCGGGAAGACTTTTGTGTTGAACAAATATCTCGAGCATTTACGGCAAAATAATGTCGAAGTCGGGATCACCGCTTCGACGGGGATCGCCTCGACGCACATCGGCGGGATGACCATACATTCGTGGGCAGGGATTGGGGTTAAGGACAACTTGACCGAGCAGGAATTTCGCACGCTCTCCAGAGAAAGCGGCTCGCGCAACGATTTGAGAAAACGAAAGTGCTGGTGATTGATGAGGTCTCGATGCTCCACCATTACCGGCTTGACCTTGTGGATCGCGTGCTTCGGATGTTTCGCGGCGATTTGAGACCGTTTGGCGGAATGCAGGTGATACTCTGCGGGGACCTTTTCCAACTCCCGCCCGTCACACGCGGAGACGAGGTCGCACATTTTGTCCACCGATCTCTCGCGTGGAGCACTATGGACATCCGAGTGTGCTATCTTGAAGAGCAGTATCGACAGGAAGACGCAAGATTTTTGCGTTTACTCAATGACATTCGCGGCAATCGCGTGAATGGTTCGACGCTTGCGCCGCTTCGGGAGCGTTACAGAAAAGAAATCTCGCTCGCCACTCCGGTGAGGCCCACAAAACTTCACGTGCACAACATTGATGTGGACGCGGAAAATTTTCGCGAGCTCGGGCTTCTCGCCGAGAAAGAGCGCGAGTACATTGCCGAAACGAAAGGCTCTCGCGCGCTGGTTGAAATGCTCAAGAAAAGCGTCTTGGCGCCTGAAACACTTCTCATTAAAAAAGGCGCGATGGTGATGTTCGTGAAAAATAATTTCGAGACAGGGTATGTAAACGGCACGTTGGGGAAAGTGGTCGGCTTCAAGGATGGCTTTCCCGTTGTCGAAACCGTGAAAGGCAAGCGCATTGTCGCCGCGCCCGAGTCGTGGAGCTTCGAGGACGTCGGCGGGGGAGGGGCGACAATCGCGCAAGTCCCCCTTCGTCTCGCGTGGGCGATCACGGTGCACAAGAGCCAAGGGATGTCCCTCGACGCGGTTGAGGTCGACCTATCTAAGTCGTTCGTTCCGGGACTCGGCTATGTCGCGCTCTCACGCCTGCGCACGCTCGGAGGGCTGAAGCTCGTGGGAATGAATCAGATGTCGCTTCAAGTTTCGCCCGAGTCTCTCGCGCTCGACCAGACTTTCCTCGAAATGTCCGCCGCCGTTCGTCGTAAACTCAACGCGCTTTCGTTTGTGGAGAAAAAGAAACAGCAAGATATTTTTCTCAACTCGATAAGGGGAAGCGCGGTGCGGAAAAAAGAAGAAAAAATATCCACCTACAATGAAACCGCGCAACTTCTTTCCGAGAAACTCCCGCTTGCAGACATCGCCAAACGCCGCAAACTTACTGTTGGCACTATCGTCTCACATCTCGAAAAACTCTCTGAACAAAAGACACTTCCCGGTACCGCACACTTCATTTCTTTGTTCTCTCCGGCACGCCTTGACGCAATTCGACGCGCTTTCACTAAGATTGGTGACGATTCCCGACTTAGGGCTCTTCCGAAAATAACTCCCCCATCTCGCCTCCAAATTTTCCCAATCTCCGACTTTTCTTCCGTCAAAAATCTTTCACTGCAGCTGCTGCTGCACCTCAAGATTTTTTCAGTCAGAAAAAATCGAATCTTGGAAAAATTTGAAACCGAATCTGGAGAAGTTATTTTCGGAAGAGCCCTTACTCCTGTGCGTGAAATTCTTGGAGAAGATTATACATTCGATGAAATACGCTTGGGACGGATTATTCTTTGGGAAAAAACAAAACAAGCCACAAAAGAAATTTCTTTGTAGCTCGAAAGCAGATACCTTCGTTAATTATGCCATAAAAATTAAGTCGTTTTTACTACAAAGCTTAAACTTCTTCCAGTGCCTCTTTCTCTTTAATCTGCCTGATTGTGTTGGGTGTATCTATAGCGAAATAGGTGATGGGCTTCCTCGCTTTGCGCGCGATTGCTATCTCTTCGCGAACGCCGTCGGAAATGGGGCCGAAGACCCAGAGCTCGTCGGCGCGGCGCACTAAAACATTGTTGCTCTTGATCAAGAATTCGCGGCTCACTGTGTCGAGCAGGAAGTAGTCAAAAAGAGTGAAGACGCTTATGGGGATTTTCTTCTGCTCCAATACATATTTCGTGATAAACATTCTGAAGCAGAAATAATGCTTGGACATCGCCGTGAAGACGACGGGAATGTTTGGCACCTTAGCTAAATTTATTTTCATAAACGCTTCGCTTTTTGCCAGAGCCCGTCGACCCCTTCCGGAGAATAGAGATCTTTCAGAACGCCCCGAAATACCACCTCTCGCGTGCTTTCATTCCAAAGTTTCTCCGGTCCGCCGGGAGGCGAGCCAGAGGAGCGCCATGTTTCATAGAGCCTTCGCGTTGTCTCAAGCGGAATAGAGACCAGCACAATAGAGTCAACATGAGAAGTTCGGTCATCTTTATGCTTCAGTGATTTTTCAATCTGCCCCTTTTTTCTATCTCGCGTTTCCTTTCGGATATCGCGCGTAAATTGGATTCCAATATTTTGTCGTTCTTCCGCTTCCACATCTACTCCGCGAGATTCCTTAGAAACGTGGACTATGAAATCAATTTTCCCCTGAACATCTTCATACACATCGACGCGCTCAACGGAGAGTGGCATTTTGTGGTCAATCACAAGTTTTTCGAAGAATAGTCTAGTCATTTTTTCAGCAATCATTCCTGTTGGGAAGTCGCCACTCCCCCTTTCTTTCAGGACAGCTGAATATGCAGCACGATAATTCGCAATCATATTTTGTTCGCGCAAGTTACCCGCCCCCGCTCGACGGTTCATTTCTGCCGCCGCAATCTGCCTGTCGGCGAGATCGGCAATATCACGCCTTGCTTTGGCGTGAAGGAATTTCTTTTTTATATCGCGAGGAACGGAGTCGGCAAGTTCATAATCCGCGCCCCATTCGCCATCGGTAAGAAGCTCGCCGATGGTAATCTCTTGCCGTCCTCTTTCGGACGAAAGCACAAGTGATTGAGATGTCTCATCCCAAGAAATGGGCCGCGCATTTTCGCCGCCTTCCACTCTGCCGCCCTCATCCGCGCGCTGCAAAGACGCATGGAGCTCCTTCATAATTACAACCTTGTCTTTTTGTAGTTCTTTCACCACCCGCCTGGCCCGCTCCGGAATTTCCCCTTTTACAACCGAGGAGTTCGTGGACTTGCCCCTTTCTTTCAGCTCCTCGTGAATTTCTGTAAGCGCATCTTTGAAACTTTCTTTCATGTTTCCATTATGCATGAAGAGTAATTTTTTGCCACTGCGATCAAGAAATAGAAAAGCCATCCCGGTAGTTCGCGGACGGCAGGGGAGAGACACTACGCGAGCGTCTGCTCCAGGTCTTCAAGAGCTTCTTCCAGTTCATGGAGAAGAATAAAATGTTTCTCCGCGAGAGACAGGTATACTTCTCGCGTTTCTTTTATATAGCGTCGCCTTCGCTTCTTTTCCCAAATTGCAGATGTGGAGATATTGTGCAATCTATCCGAAAGCTTGACGAAGAGGACTCTTCGCGGAGCGGAGGACAGGCGCTCATGGTAGATCTCTTTCATCCTTTCCCGAGAGAGAGGGGGAGAAATCTTCGGCTTCGACACGAAATCCACCAGCCGCGCAACGTTTTTATTAAATTCCCGCTCAACCCGCTCAACTGTCCATGATGGCCGATCTTCGACAATATCGTGGAGAAGCGAAGCGGCGGTGAGGTTTGGATCTCTTCGGCGCAGATAGTCGAAGACAGTGAGCGCTACGGCGCGGAGATGTTCAAAGTACCTCACCCTGTCATCGCGCCAGACCCCCCTGAAGTTGTCTTTCGCCGTGTCGTACGCTTGAAGGATCAAATTGTAACTTCCGCTGCCTTCCGGGTAGAACCTCGTTATCCGATCAAAGAAAGATTTCCTGTTTTCTCCTCCTTTCAAGAAGGGCATTCGTTCAAATGTACGCATGGTTTTCTCCCACTAGTATTCATTAAACTCTGGTCGTAAATCTGGATCGGCGTGCGCCCGCTTTTCTCCATAATCTTTCTGCAACTTTTCCTGTTCCAGCGCGAGCATTCCCCAGTTGTACTGAGGGCTCTTCCGAAAATAACTCCCCCATCTCGCCTCCAAATTTTCCCAATCT
>CAZRNX010000049.1:0-5982 GCA_964601555.1 uncultured Candidatus Saccharibacteria bacterium
GAGGAGGCCAGAATCTTTCGCCTCCTCATTATATCCGATCTTTTCTTTCTGAAAAGTAGATGTTGCTAGAAGGTACACCAAGTCTCCCCAGCCGCGCAATGATAAAATTCTTCATCCCCTTCTCATCCCTGAAAGCGCGGACTCTGCCTTTCGTGCGAATCTTCCAAACGTGAAGGCCGTTCAATATATCTATCTTGGGCGCGAATCCCCACCCTCGCATATTTGTCTCTGTATGCCGGGCCGATGCCGCGTTTCGTCGTGCCTATTTTCTTCTCTTCCCCATCTTCATCCTTGTGCGACGCCGTTACCACCTGCGCATTCTTTGCGACGAATAACTTCCCCCTCACATCAATGCCGCCCTCTTTAAGCTCTCGAATTTCTTTCACTAGCGCAACCGGATCAACAACACAGCCGCTCTCGATGATGGAGGGAACGCCGTAGAAAACTCCGACGGGAACCTGGTGCGTGACGAACTTCTTTCCCTTATGAAATATCGTATGCCCCGCATTCGCTCCGCCGTTGTATCGAAGGACGTGCGTATATTTTTTTGTCTTGCATAAAAAATGGGCGACCTTGCCCTTGCCCGAATCCCCGTATTGCAGATCCAGAATGATATCAATATCGTTCACAGGTCTTCATTATAATATGCGGTGTGTACACAAGGCAACTGCATGAAAATGAGGGGCCGCCAGACAGCAACCCCTCATGTGCTTAGCCCATTAGAAAACTCAGATCAAAACCCGGACCGCATTCCACTGGTGATTGATCTTTCCTAAAAAGCCTGGCGTCCTTGTCTCCGTGAAGTTTGCAACTCTGCCCGTCTACCATAAGCCATGAGCCTTCGCGAAGGCCGAGAACGGCAGTGTTATTCTCTTCATGGAATTCACTGATCCTTTTCTCTCTCGTTTCTCCACGATGTGTAGAGTTTGGATCTGGATCCTGGTAATGGGGATTGATCTGGAAAGGCACCAAATCCAGTGCGGACATTGATCTCGTCCAAACAATTGGCATGTCGTTTGTAGTTTTGATAGTCGGGCACGCCACATTCGATCCGGCAGAAGACCCGATATATCGCATTGCCCCTGACATAACTCGATTTTGGATCAATGGAACCAGACCACGCTTATACAGCTCATTAAGCAGGCGAAAAGTGTTCCCACCAGCTATATACATAGCGCTATAGTCTCTAATTTCCAGCGATGGAACTTCTTCCATGTGAATTTGGCGGAGTTCAACGCCGATCCTGTCGAAAATCAGCTCCTGTGTTTGCTCAGTATAGGCATCATGGTACTTCTGGTGCAGAGCCCAGGGAATAAATAGCACCCTTTTTGTGCCGACGAGAAATTTAGCAAAATCATCAAGCAAAGCCGGGCATCCTTGTGGATCATACAATACACCCGCAGTGCTCAACAACATGAGTTTTTTAGACATATAACACCTCAATGAACGAAATGTTCACTGGAATGCTATCAGACATCAACTTGTCAGTCAAATTAAATTCCCCTGCAATTTTTTACAAGACCTCATTACCCCCTCCCCTGATAATTCGGCGCTTGGGCTGTGATGGTTACGTCGTGGGGATGGGATTCGGCGAGCCCGGCGGGAGAAATGCGGAAGAGTTCCGCGTTTCCCGAAAGTTCCGCGAGCGTCTTCGCGCCATTGTATCCCATACCCGATCTAATGCCTCCGGTGTATTGATCCAGAACGCCGCGCACACGGCCTTTGTATGGCACAATGCCTTCTACTCCTTCCGGTACGAGCTTCACGGGAGCGGCATCGGCTTGTCCGTATCTTTCGCGAGAAGAAGCATTCTCTCTCATAGCTCCAAGCGATCCCATGCCGCGATAATCCTTCACCTGCATCCCTTGGAAGAATTTCGTCTCCCCCGGCGCTTCTTCAGTGCCCGCAAGAAGCCGCCCAAGCATGACAGACGAGGCTCCGACGGCAAGAGCGATTACCATATCGCCGGAATTGTTGATTCCCCCATCGGCTATAACGGGAACGCCCGAACCTTCAAGCGCATTTGTGCAGTCGAAAAGCGCAGAGACTTGCGGAACGCCGATGCCCGCAACGACGCGTGTGGTGCAAATGGAGCCGGGTCCCTGCCCTACAAGCACCCCATCCGCCCCGGCATCCGCGAGGCGCTTGGCGGAAACACCGCTCGATACATTCCCCGCTACGACATCAATGTGAGAATACTTTTTTTTCAACGCCTTCACGGTTTCAATCACGACTTTGCTGTCGCCATGCGCAGTGTCAAGATGAAAAACGTCGCATTTCCTCTCAGCGAGAAGTTCCGCACGAACAAGGGCCTTTTCCCCTGCGCCGATAGCCGCGCCCACAATGAGCTGGCCGTGCGAATCTAAATTGTGCTCGTGTTTGGACGAAAGTATGCGCTTCAAATCAGAGAAGACGAACATACCCGCCACGCGTCCGTCCTCTCTTACAAGCGGCAGGACTTTCTTCTTGCGCTCGAGCATAACACCAAACGCTTCCTTTGCGCCCATATCCGCAGGAGCTGTTGCGAGATCTGTGAATGCCGTCATGACTTCCTTCACCGGCTTTCCGAAGTCACTGCAAAAATCAAAATCATTCCTCGTGATCAAGCCCACCATTTTACCCGCATCATTTACAACAGGAAAGGTGTGGAAAGAAAATTTCTTCGCATCGCGCATCTTCTGCACATCTTCCATCGTCATGCTCTCTTGTACCACAATCGGCATTTCGATTTTACCATTCAGACGATTCTTCACGCGGGAAATTTCTTTCGCTTGCATTTCAGGTGAAGGGCCGCGGTGGATGATCCCGATTCCCCCTGCTTCCGCCATAGCGACCGCCATTTCTGCAGTGGTCACGGTATCCATCGGCGAACTTACAATAGGAATACGGAGAGCGATATTTCTTGAAAATTTCGTCGAGAGATCCGCATCAGCCGGAAGTATCTCCGAATAGCGCGTCCGTAAGCGCACGTCGTCATACGTGAGCATAATCCTCTCCTCGCTCATCTTCTCGAAAAATTGCTTTAGAGCATCATTTGTCATGTGTGTATGATAGTAGAAAAAGAAGCTAGGGGCAAGCTAAAACATAAACACCCGGAAGCATCAGAGCCGCCGGGTGGAAGAAAAGAGTGAGTGTTTGGTTGCACCTCCCCTTTAAATAAAAAAACTTTATTTTTTAGGGCTCTTCCGAAAATAACTTCTCCAGATTCGGTTTCAAATTTTTCCAAGATTCGATTTTTTCTGACTGAAAAAATCTTGAGGTGCAGCAGCAGCTGCAGTGAAAGATTTTTGACGGAAGAAAAGTCGGAGATTGGGAAAATTTGGAGGCGAGATGGGGGAGTTATTTTCGGAAGAGCCCTTAGTCTTTTTTCTGGACTGCTTCCAAAGTGCGATTTTTTTGTGATTGCCGGTAAGCAAGACTTTTGGAACTTGGTAACGCTTCTTCTTCCACTCAAAGACTTCCGGCCGCGTGTACACTTCATGGCTTGAAACGCGATTCTCTTCAAGCGACGCGAATTTGCCGAGCACGCCGGGAATCTGCCGCGAGATCGTATCCATAACGACAAGCGCCGGGAGTTCGCCGCCGGTAAGCACATAGTCCCCCACCGACAGCTCTTCAGCTTTGAGAATCTTCTTTACGCGAGCATCTATGCCCTCGTACCTGCCGCAGATTAGCACTATATCTGTATATTTTTTTGCAAGAGTTGCGCCGTAGCTGTTAGTAAAAGTTTTGCCACCAGGTGAGAGAACTATGATTTTTGTTTTCTTCTTGCCTTTTTCTTTTTTCTTCCCAATCGCCTTTTCTACCGCACGCAGGATGGGCCAAACGAGAAGCACCATTCCCGGACCGCCGCCATAGGGCCTTTCATCAGTCTTATTCCATTTACTCTCGGCAAAGTCATGGAGATCGTAGAGCTTGATCTTGACGATTTTTCTCTCCTGCGCGCGCTTCAGGATAGACTCGAAAATATACGAGCTTAAAGCGTTCGGAAAGAGTGAGATGATGTGGAAAGTGAGCATACTATAATTTATAAATATACAAAAACCGCCGCCTAGCGCTTGTGCATACAGACAGCGGTTTTTGTTTTAAATCAAGTTCAAAATAAAAGGTCGCCCTATATCTTCAAGTCCGCCATCGCATCGTCAACACTTTGCATGGAAGGAGTCATGCTCCGCTTCCCGCCAACCGGCTCGTTGACCTTCAGGGTCACGCGGGCGTGATTCTTCATGCCGACGACGCGGAGAAGAGAGCGAATCGCCTGCGCGGTCTTGCCGGCGCGTCCAATGATCTTCCCCATATCTTGCGCGTCAACATCCAGGATAAGGAGAACGCCCATCTCGTCAACCGTTCTCGTCACCTTTACGGCGTCCGGATTATCAACCAAGCTTTTAACAACAAACTCAAGAAACTCCTGATCTAAGTGCTTCTGCATTGTATCAATTCTTAATCTTTCTAATAACGAGCTGTCGACCAGAACAGCTTATTTCTCATATGATTACAGTATATACTATACGTCTATTTCTGTCAAGTCAAGTGCCTTTTCTCTTTAGGCTGTGGATTTCTCTTCACCTTCCTTTGCTTCTCCTTCACTTCCTCCATTTTCTATAGGGGTGGGCTGGAGCGGGATTGCTTCTTCCTTTTCTGCGGGAGCCTCTTTCGCGGGAGGACTTTTGCGTGGGAGAACGTTAATTTTCTTACCTTCTATGATTCTCTCCGAGATCAGCAAATTATGTACTGTTCCTGACGATTTGGCGCCTACGGAAAGCCAGTGTTTAATGCGTTCGGCTTGAAGAATCGGCTTGCCCTTCCTGGCATCATAATTTCCTAAAATCTCAACAAAACCACCCGTCCGGGCGGCACGTTTAGAGTCGGTCAAAATCACTCGAAAACTCGGATCGTTCGTCCGCCCCACTCTCTGAAGTCGTATAGTAAGCATAAACGCTATGGTAGCATATGGGAAAAAAGCGTCAACTTATCCCCAAAATGCCCTCGCAAAACGCTTTCATACATTGTAGAATAAAAGCATATGAACGCATGGGATCAGTTCGCGGCTTCCATTTTTTCTTTCTCTCTTGCCCCGAAGGCCGTCTGGATAACAGTGGCTATTGTCATCATTATTTTTTTCATTTCAACTCTTATATTGCGCTACCACTGGAAGGAATATGGAAGAGGTGAAAATACCCTTGTGATTGCCGACCAGCGCTATACCGCGGGGGGAATATTCTTCCTGCTTGTCGTTCTCGCGGCGGCGATCGCTTATTCTCTATAAGTACTCTGTAATTCATACAACCATCAACCATGATCACTCTTCAACCAGACGAACACATTCTGTTAATCGCACGGCGCCATCCGTTTTTTCTATTTCTGGAAATGATTCCCCTTCTACCGCTCTTAATTCTCCCCATTCTTTTTGTAATCCTCGGACAGTTTGTTGATATTGGAAATTATTTGGAGCGGCAGACAAGCGTAATGACGGAAAATGCAGGGGTCACGTACGAACCGACACAATGGAACACAGAAGAATCAACACCGGTAACTTCCCAAAGTGAGCGAGCGTTGCCCGTTCTGGTTGTGAGCATTTGGCTCCTGCTTCTCTGGATCGCCGGTTTCGTCATTTGGACGGACTACTATTTGGACGTACTTGTTCTTACCAATAAAAAAATCATTGATATCGAACAGAAGGCGCTTTTTTCGCGCGAGACCACTTCCCTTCCACTGGAGAAAATCCAAGATATAACCGTGAATGTGGACGGCATACTTGCGGCGTATTTCCAGTTCGGCAATCTGGAGATTCAAACAGCCGGAGAGAACACAAAGATTATCGTCCGATTTATCAAAAATCCCAATGAAGTAAAGAAGGATGTTATGACAGCCTACGAAAGCGCAATGCAAAAGACCCGCGAGGTAAAGATAGTGGGATAACATCTCAACATAGGCGATATAATACACAAAAGCCCTCAATACAGAGGACTTTGTGTTTTT
>CAZRNX010000050.1:0-5438 GCA_964601555.1 uncultured Candidatus Saccharibacteria bacterium
TTACAGAATATTAAAAACTTTTAAAGTGCTCGGAATACCCAGACATTTAAAATTTTTTAATATTCTGTAATTTATGTGGCTTAAGTACGGCCTGGTGGCGAAGTGGTAACGCATGAGTCTGCAAAACTCACATGCGCGGGTTCAATTCCCGCCCAGGCCTCACTCCGGTTATTGGTCACTGGTAGCTTGTAACTAGTCAATTGACTCACGCCAGATACCAGACTCGTCCGGGTGGTGAAATTGGTAGACACGAGGGACTTAAAATCCCTTGCCAATAATATGGCGTGCGGGTTCGACCCCCGCCCCGGGCACCGCAGTACGAAAGGTTGCTTTTTGGGAATAATCTTGCTAAAGTACGGGAATTATGAAATTCGCTATTATTGAAACAGGCGGCAAGCAATATCGCGTGGAAGAGGGAAAGACATTTCGTGTTGAGAAGCTTGGGCTTCCAGACGGCGGCAAGACCATGTTCGACAAGGTACTTCTTGTGACTGACGGGGACAGGGTGGATATTGGCACACCGTATCTTTCTGGGGCAACTATTGCCGCAGATCACACAAGGACCGGAAGGGGGGCTAAGGTTACTGTTATCAAATACAAGCAGAAAAGCCGCTATTTCAGAAAGCGCGGACACCGCCAGCCGTTTAGTGAGGTGAAGGTTGAGAAGATATCGTAACGAAAACGGCTTGGGGAATTTCTCTCCGTCGCGTCTTTACCCACGCCACATGGAAATTGCAAAGATGGCATGGGGCCTACGCCGCTTCTTCGAAAAACTCCCCAAGCCGTTTTTTTCTTTCTTACTTCCTGCTCTCAAGCGCACTCTTGAAGGTTTCTACATCAGAGTACTCAAGCTCGGTGCCGGTGGAGAGGCCGCGGCCAAGGGTTGAGAGTTTGAAGTTATACTTTTGCACAAGGGGTTCAAGAATTTTCAAAATATACAGTGTTGTATTTTCACCCTCTGGCGTTGCATTCATGGCGAGGATGACTTCTTTCAATTCTCCTGTTTTTTCGGTATTTTTCGCGGCATTTTGTACGCGGTCAAAAAGCTCTCTTGCTCGTACTTTCTGTGAGGGATTTTTTTCAAGAATCGGCAGGGAGCCGCCCAAGAGAAAAAAGAGTCCTTGATAATTCCCGCTCTTTCTTATATTTTCAAAATCGGCATCTTTTTCTACAACCAAGAGCATAGACACGTCTCTCCCGGGATCTCGGCAGATGTCGCAGAGATGGGTATCATAAAAATCTGCCGAAGTGGAATTTTTCTCAAAAAACCGAAAACACAGGGTACACTGCGTTACGATGTTTCTTAATTCGCGGATAGCATCTGCAAGCTTGCCCGTGAAGCCGTGGTCTTCTCGCAGAAGGAAATATACGAACCGCTTGGCTTGTCGCGGGCCGATGCCGGGGAATTTGGAGAAATATTCAGCAAGTGTCTGTATCGAATCCATCTTGCCTATTATACGCTACCGCCTCCTTCATGAAGACTTGACAAAGAGGTTCTTTTCCCGGAGTATGAGGAGTGGGAAGGTTACTATAGGTAATTTTTTTCTTTGACAGGGCAGATGCCCGGAGGTTTGGAAGTATGAATAACACGTTTCGAACCCTGTTCACATTTCTTGTGATTGGGTTCGTAATTATGTTTATGTTCCATAACTTTGCACCGAAGCAAGTGGACAGTCATGTTGACTATTCTATGTTTCTCGCCTATGTGGCAAACGGAAATGTGGAGAAAGTTATCATTGAGGGAAACAAGATTCATGGGATGAAATCAGATCATACCACCTTTGAGACACTCAGTCCCGAGACGGACAATACTATTCTCATCGGATTCTTAACTGATCACAAGGTGGACATCGAAGCGAGGGTGCCGGAGAGTCAAGGGATGTTGATGCAGATTTTCATCTCTTGGTTTCCGATGATACTCTTGATTGCCGTTTGGATATTCTTCATGCGGCAGATGCAGGGAGGTGGAGGAAGAGGGATCGGCGGAGCATTTGGAAAGAGCAAGGCGAAACTTTTGAGGGAGGAAGACGCGAAAGTCACTTTTGCCGATGTGGCAGGAGCTGAAGAAGCCAAGGAGGAGGTGGCGGAGCTCGTGGAGTTCTTGCGTGATCCCGAGAAGTTTCAGAAGCTTGGCGGCAAGATTCCGCGCGGAGTGCTCATGATAGGTTCGCCCGGCACAGGGAAAACGCTACTTGCGAGAGCAATTGCGGGGGAGGCCAAAGTGCCATTCTTTACAATTTCCGGTTCGGATTTTGTGGAAATGTTTGTTGGTGTGGGTGCTTCCCGCGTGCGAGATATGTTTGAGCAAGCGAGAAAGAAATCTCCTTGTATCGTATTCATTGATGAAATCGATGCAGTTGGTCGAAGTCGCGGCGCCGGTATTGGCGGCGGGCATGACGAACGAGAGCAGACACTCAACCAGCTCTTGGTTGAAATGGATGGCTTTGAGGGCAATGAAGGCGTCATTATCATCGCGGCGACCAATCGCCCCGATATTTTGGATACCGCTCTCCTCCGTCCCGGTCGGTTTGATCGGCATGTGGTGGTTCCTCTGCCGGATGTTCGCGGGCGCGAACAGATTCTCAAAGTGCACATACGAAAAGCGCCGATTGCGGAAGATGTTAAACCGTCTATAATCGCTCGCGGGACACCCGGATTTTCTGGGGCAGACCTCGCCAATCTTGTCAACGAGGCGGCGCTATTTGCGGCGCGTGCGAACCGGCGTACGGTGGAGATGCAGGATTTCGATAAGGCAAAGGACAAGATTATGATGGGAACTGAGCGCCGATCCATGATAATGAGTGAAGACGAGAAGCGTTGCACCGCATATCACGAATCTGGTCACACCATTGTTGGAAGGAGCCTCCCGGCGACGAGCGATCCTGTCTACAAGGTTACTATTATGCCTCGCGGACGGGCTCTCGGCGTTACGATGTTCTTACCAGAAGGCGATCGCTATGGTATGAGCTTAGAGCGATTGGAAAGTCAGCTTTGTATCGCTTTCGGCGGTCGTATTGCCGAAGAACTGATCTTCGGATGGAAGAAGGTGACTACCGGGGCTTCAAATGACATTGAGAAGGCGACCGAGATTGCCCGCAACATAGTTACAAAGTGGGGATTATCGGAGAAGCTAGGACCCCTAGCCTACAGCAAGGAAGAGGGCGAGGTTTTCCTCGGACACTCTGTTTCGCAAAAGAGCGGTACTTCGGAAAAGACTGCCCGTGAGATTGATTTGGAAGTACGGAAAATCATTACTACTGCGTATGAGCAAGCGCGAGCTATTCTGACGGAGAAAATGAGTATCTTGCATGCAATGGCCGCGACACTCATGAAGTATGAGACCATTGATGCAAATATGATTGATGATCTCATGGTTGGCAGGGTGCCACCTCCTCCCAAGAACTGGACTGAGCCGGTTCCTCTAGTAGCTCCTGGTCCTGGTCCGGTGGCTTCAGATGAGGCTCCTTCGGCCACAGCACAAGATGTATGATGATCGTTAAGTATTATTTGCCGCCAACTCGCGATTCTTGCGATAAGGCGGCTTTTTCTTTCCCCATGTTGTATCTTGCGGCGTGATCTCTATAGTCTCAAAAATTTGCAAAATCTTCTGCGGCGGCGCTCGAGACAACATCTTTTGATTTTTCAAGAGAAAGGAAAGTGGTTTTTCTGTCGTCAAAGTAGAGTTCCACTTTTCCAGTCGGGCCATTCCTGTGTTTTTCAATAAGAATTTCCGCCGTCTGCTTTTTGCCGCCGCCGTCATCATTCTGTTCGCGGTGGATGAACATCACAACATCCGCGTCTTGTTCGATGGACCCCGAGTCGCGAAGGTCGGACAGCCGCGGTTTCCCTCCGCGCTGTTCGACTGCGCGAGAAAGTTGTGAGAGCGCGAGGACTGGGAGGTCGAGCTCTCTCGCCAGATTTTTAAGCGAGCGGGAAATTTCCGTTACTTGCTGGACGAGAGATTCAGAGTGCTTCCCCGGCGCCATAAGCTGGAGGTAGTCAACCACGATGAGCCCCAAGCCATGCTCGGCTTTCACGCGCCGTGCAGTGGAACGCATTTTAAGAATGGTATTCCCCGGCGCGTCGTCAATAAATATCGGCGCTTTGGAGAGACGCGCAAGCGCCTCGCTGATTTGCCCGAATTCTTCATCGGATGAAATTTTGCCCGTGCGGAGTTTCCACGAGTCCACCCGAGCTTCCGCCGCAAGCATTCTATCTACCAGTTGCTGCGAACTCATCTCAAGCGAGAAAACACAAGTTGCCGTCTGGTGCGCGAGCGCTGTTTGGCGTACGATGTCTAGAGCGAGCGAGGTCTTCCCCATGGAAGGCCGTGCGGCGAGAATGATGAGGTCGGACTTCTGGAAGCCTGCAAGTTTCAGATCAAGCTCCGCGAATCCCGTACGAACGCCGCGGAGCTCGTCGCCGGACTTGTGCAACCGATCAAGCCGCTCCCACGCCTCATCTAACGTCTCCTTTAAGTTTACGTATTTTTGAGCAGAAGTGAGCGATGTTACACCGAAGATTTCTTTCTCTGCTTGGTCGAGCAAGTGATCAAGCTCTTCAGCTTCGTTATAACCCATCTCGCCGACGCGCTCTGCCGCACGTATGAGATTGCGAAGCATATATTTCCTGTGAATAATGTCCGCGTAGTGCGCGATATTTGCAGCTGATGGCACGGAATTGACCAGCTCTGCCAGATATGCCGCTCCACCCACTCTCTCCAACTGCTCTTTTTCCTTTAGGCGTCCGGAAAGCGTCAGCATATCCACCGGCTCATGCCGCGAGAAGAGCTCCATGATAGATTCAAAAGTAATCCGGTGCTTTTCGGCGTAAAACGCCTCGCTCTTCACCACATCCATCACTTCATAGATGGCTTCCGGTCGGAGCAGGAGGGATCCCAAGAATGCCCGCTCACTCTCCAGATTCTGCGGCGGCACGCGAATGCCAGAAGGTACTCCCTGCGCCGCCTGGTAGTTTCTGACATATTGTGTTCCATTCGCCATAGGTTAATTCTAGCACAAAGAAAAACCCCGGCATCCCGGGGCGTGTAAAAAAGTTGGGGAGAAGGTGTGGAAAGTACGTCTGGATCTTCTAAAGATTGTCTAAAACCATACATAGCTACCGGGCCAAGAACAAGAATCCAACCCTTGTTGGTTGGTACACAGCCGCGACAAAAATGGAACAAGGCTGAACAGGGGTGGAGAATCCTATGGCATGGATAAGAAAGCAGTATAGTCGAAGTGTTGCTGTTTCTTTCCACAAGGGGTAGATTAACAAAAACTTCTATACAGGTAAATCAACCTTTGTCTGAATCTAATGGCAATGACCATGTTTGTCTTACTTTTGGCGGTTTCCCCTTTGCAGGAAGAGCACATAACCTGACTATTCATAGCGATGGGGTGGCAAATTTATTTATCCACGATGGATTATCCATAATT
>CAZRNX010000051.1:0-5355 GCA_964601555.1 uncultured Candidatus Saccharibacteria bacterium
TTCTCTCTGCCCTGACGCCTTTTACCGTCTGGGCGGCATTTAACGACGTTACTCTTACGACCGACACCATCATAACCGCGAGCCAAACCCTTACCGTATCCGGCACAAGCGCATTGCTTGAATCCATTGTCGTGAATGCCGGCAACTTCGTCGTCACTTTAGGATCCGGCTCGGCGATTACCGTCGCTTCTGCCGACAGAAGAGACATTTCCGTAAGCGGATCCGGCTCGTATACACAGACGTTTACCTGCGGAGATTCTTCTTCTTCCCTCGCTCTTGCTTATTCGGGAGCTGGAACGGTAGCAGTAACGGTAACTCCTCAAGCAACCGCATGCAGGAATGCTACCGGCGGGAGCCCACCGGGGCAATGCTCAGACAGCATTGATAACGACAACGATGGACTCATTGACACAAGCGACCCCGGTTGCCACAAAGACGGGAATGCCGCCAATGTAATCTCATACGATTATACCCGTAACGACGAAAAGGACATTCCCGCAAACATAATCGCTACGACAACAGTCATGGTCGCGACAGATACGCCATCACAGGCGGATCTTCATGTCCAAATTACAAATCTGCTCGCGTTAATCAAAGAGTTGCAGGCAAAGATCGCAGCTCTTCGAGGCAGCGCGGGAACCGAAGGAGTACGTGCCCTCAATCTCGGGCAGTTTACTCGCGGCTTAAGAAAAAGCATGACGCATTCAGAAGTAAAACGTTTGCAAATCGTTCTAAACTCCGATCTCGAAACGCGTATTGCCGAAACGGGGGCCGGCTCTCCCGGAAACGAGACAGAATACTTCGGCGCTCTTACCATGCAAGCGGTGCAGAGATTTCAAATAAAGTACGGTATTGTTCTTGGACCCGATGATCCTGGCTATGGGTATGTGGGGCCGAAAACTCGCGCGAAACTCACTGAGATTTCGGAATAATGTGGATAAGTTTCTTTTGTTATAAAATTTTCTCTAGTACAATAAAGGCAAAAGATAAAGCATTATCAACTTTTTTTCTCATACACATATGGACGTCCCTGATGTCATAAATGCACCGCCCCATTCGGGAGGTGATAGAAAGGCGATGGTCATTTCCGTTGCTGTTATAGTTTTGATTGCCGCAGTCATCGTATTTGCATACTTGCGGTTCGCGACTCAAACCGCAGAGCCGATCCTGCCCGACCTTTCAACACAGGAAAAAGAGTCCGCTGATGCAAGTCTGGGCGGAGAAATTTACGGCGAAGCGAGCAATCCGGTGAAGGGACGGATCCCGGACGCCGGTTCTCCCGCGGCGAATCCGATAGAGGGAGCTTATCAAAATCCATTCGAATAGAAATATGAATAAAAATATTCTCCAGATTGTTCTTTCGGGAGTTCTTGCTTCATTTCTGATACTTTTCGCCGCCGCGAATGCGCAAAACGCCGCGCCGAGCGAGCCGTCGGATGAGAGAATAGCGGCCCAAGGCATCGTATTCCCCATCCCCGAGCTTGGCAATTGCGCAAGCAAAGATGAATGCAAAGAATATTGCAACGAAGCGACGAACATGCCTGCCTGCATCACTTTTGCGAAGAAGCACGGACTCATGACGGAAGAAGAAGCCAAGACGGCAGAGAAATTCGCAGGCAAGGTAAAATCCGGCAAGGGCCCGGGAGATTGCAATTCGCCGGAATCTTGCAAGGCGTATTGCAGCGACATGGCGCACCTGGAAGAATGCATGTCGTTTGCCGAAGAACATGGAATTGAAGACGAACATTACAAACACGGCAAGAAGATTTTGGCGCACATGAAAGCAGGCGGGAAAACGCCGGGCGGATGCCAGTCGAAAACAGAGTGCGAAGCGTACTGCGGTGACTTCAGCCACGCGAAAGAATGCTTCGAATTTGCGGAGAAGGCCGGAATCCTGCAGGATTTGCAGGAAGAAGGGGAGGATTCATTCCACAGAAGAGACGGGCCGCAACAAGGGAAAGCGGGAAAGATGCCGACCAAAGAGCAAATGGAGAAAATGATGGAACTTGCGGAGAAAGGAGAAACGCCGGGAGGATGCACCGGGAGAGAATCATGCGAGGCGTATTGTTCGCAGGAGGGGCGTTTCGAGGAATGCATGGAGTTTGGCGTGAAGGCAGGATTCATGAGCGCAGAGGAAGCGAACCGGATAAGGAAAACGGGAGGAAAGGGGCCCGGAGGATGCAGCTCGCCATCCGCGTGCGAAGCATACTGCAATAACCCCTCGCATCAAGAAGAGTGCTTCACTTTTGCCGAAGAGCACGGATTCATGTCAAAGGAAGAAACATCGCAGGCGCGCGAAGGCTGGGTGCGTGCGCGGGGAGGATTTAACGATGCACCCCCGGAGGTGCGCGCATGCATTGAAGCGGCGCTCGGAGCGAATATTTTGGGTGGGATCCAGTCGGGAGACTTCACTCCCGGCCCGGAAGTTGCGGGAAAGGTTCGTGCCTGTTTTGAAAAATTCGGCGTGAGCGCCGCGCCGCGCGATATGTTCCGAAATGCGCCCCCGAAAGTTCTCGAATGTCTTAAGAGCAAAGTGTCCGACTTCGACGCGATTCAAAAAGGCGAGAAAATGCCAACGCCGGAAATGGCGGATGCGTTCAGGAGCTGTTTCGAAAGCATGCACATGGGTCAGGGGATGATGCAGGGTGAGAATTTCCGCCCCATGCTTCCTCAAGGTGGCGATCGGCAGGGAGCGGGTGTGCCGGGTTTCCCGCCGAATATGCCGCCGGAAGTAGCAGCGTGCCTGAAAGAAAAATTCGGTTCGGAATTTGAGAAAGTCGCACAAGGCGGGCAGCCTTCGCCAGAAATGGAAATGAAAATGCGCGAATGCTTCCAAAATCTTCCGCACCCGGCGCCAGATGGAAATTGGCAAGCACCGCCTTCGGGGGCGGGGATACAGAGCGTCCCGCCCGAAGTTGTGCCCTGCTTGAAGGAAATGCTCGGCGAAGAGGGTTTCCAGAGACTTTCGACTACGCCCCCAGGTCCGGAGATCTATGAGAAGGTGAGGATATGCTACGAAAAGATGGTGCAGAGCGGTGCGCAGAAGCAGGAAGGACAATACCCAAGCCAATACCCGACAGAGTCGACTCAATATCCGGCCGGTAGAACCGTTTCTCCTGAATCAACCACGGAGACGAAACCGACAAGTTTCCTTAAGCGGCTCGTAGCGAACGTCCTCGCTCCTTTCCGCTGGGCATTCGGGAAGTAAATCAGTTCACAGATGCACCCCAACCCACCTCTCGTGGGTTGCTGGTTTGTATGTGGTAGAATGTGAATATATACTATGAAATTGCTTATAGCCACACCATTGTTCCCTCCCGATATCGGGGGTCCGGCGACGTATTCCAAAATACTTTTTGAAGAGTTGCCGAAAAGAGGCATTGAGGTGAAACTCGCGTCTTTCGGGAGCGTGCGACGGCTGCCGAAAGGCTTCTCGCACTTCGTGTACTTCATGCTTATACTGCGGCGCGGGTGGGACGTTGATATTATTTTTGCGCAGGACCCGGTATTTGTCGGGTTTCCCGCGATGCTTGCGGCGAAGATTTTACGCAAAAGATTTTTTTTGAAAATAGTCGGTGACTTTGCTTGGGAGCAATATCAAACGAGAAGCCGGCGGCCGGCGGCCGGCGGCTCGAAGAATGTGAACCTTGAAGAATTTCAAGATCAAGATTTTGATTTTTTTACAAACGTAAGAAAGAAAATAGAGCGATATGTGGCACAGCACGCAGAGAAAATAATAGTGCCGAGCGAGTATCTCAAAAAAGTAATTTTGATGTGGGGCGTACCGGAAGAAAAGATTACCGTTGTATATAATGCTTTCGAGCCGGCTGAAGTTTCAAAAAGAAGGAATGACTTGAAAAAGGAGTTTGGCATTGAAGGGCCGGTAATCTTGACCGCCGGGTGGCTCGTACCATGGAAAGGAGTGGATGCCGTTATTGATATCATTCCTAACATTATTTCCGTCCGATGGAATGCGAAGCTTGTTGTCGTAGGCGATGGCCCAGAGCGAGGACGTCTGGAAGCGCTCGCTTTGGAAAGAGGGTCCAAAGAGAATATCATTTTTACCGGATGGCTTTTGCATGACGAACTCTTGCAGTACGTGAAGGCGGCGGATATTTTTGTCAGTAATTCTTCGTATGAGGGATTTTCGCATCAACTACTTGAGGCAATGGATATCGGCACACCGATTGTTGCCACAAATATCGGCGGCAATCCGGAGCTCATAGAAGACGGCGAGAATGGGTTCTTGGTAGAATACGGTGATAGTGAAGCGCTTGCAAAAAGGATTCTCGCACTTCTTGATATTTCGGATTTGCAGAGGAAGTTTGCGAAAAACGGCAAAGAAAAAGTGAGGAGTTTCTCGAAAGAGAGAATGATAAGCGAGCTACTTGTGTTACTGTAAAAATAAAATGCCTCTACAAAAAAACAATTTGCGCGTGATAATGGTCTCGACTGACCGCGAAGTTTTCCGCGAAGGGAGCGAAGTGCGCGAAAGAATGATAGAGTACGGCTCTCTCGTGCAAGAGCTTCACATTATAATTTTTTCAAAAAAGTCTCTTCATTTGAAGAGTAAGCAAATTTCTGCAAATGTGTGGCTCTATCCCACAAGCTCGCTCTCTCGCTGGCTGTATGTATTCGACGCGGCGAAAATAGGAAGGGATCTTTTCCTCGTTGAAGCGAATGTGAGCGTGCTCGGCGAGACGGTCGGCATAGAAGAGCGCCTCGCTGATCTGGTCACAACCCAAGACCCGTTTGAATGCGGCCTCGCGGGGTGGCTTATCGCGAGGAAGCTTAGGGTACCCCTGCATCTTCAAATACACACTGATTTTTTGAGCATGTTTTTTGCAAAGAATTTCCTGAACGGGATTCGCGTGCTGATTGCGAAATTCCTCTTGCGCCGCGCATCTCGCGGTATACGGGTTGTTTCTCGCCGCATTAAAGAGTCAATATCTAAAAAGATGAAATTTCCATACGGACAATTCCCCGCCATAACAGTACTTCCCATCTTTATAGACATAGAAAAATTTAAAAATGCCGCGCCTGCATTTGATCTGCATGAAAAGTTTCCGCAGTTTAGCCACATCATTCTTATCGCGTCGCGTCTTGAGAAGGAGAAGGGTGTGGATGTCGCGCTTGAAATTTTCGCCGCCCTTCCAGAGAGCAAAATCCAAGCCGCCGGACTTATTATTGCGGGCACCGGAAGTGAGCGCGAAAGCCTTGAGGCGCTTGCGAAGAAACTCGGCATTGCGGAACGCGTTATATTTCTGGGATGGGCTGGCGATCTTTCTTCACTTTATAAAACCGCCGATCTATTTTTGGTCACTTCGCACTACGAAGGATACTGCAATGCTCTGG
>CAZRNX010000052.1:0-5294 GCA_964601555.1 uncultured Candidatus Saccharibacteria bacterium
TTGTAGCATGTTGTATACTATGTGTAAACATCGCGTCGGTGGCGGAGTGGTCAATCGCATTTGGCTGTAAACCAAACGCCCTTTGGGCTACGCAGGTTCGAATCCTGCCCGGCGCACCAAGATTAAACTTTCGGATTTTTTACCGACGAGATTGGCCGTGCTTCGCGCGGCACACCATTTGGCTTCGGAGAAGCCCTCCAGTTTTATAGTGGTGCGACTTTACAACGCGGGTCGAACTTAGGGCTCTTCCGAAAATAACTCCCCCATCTCGCCTCCAAATTTTCCCAATCTCCGACTTTTCTTCCGTCAAAAATCTTTCACTGCAGCTGCTGCTGCACCTCAAGATTTTTTCAGTCAGAAAAAATCGAATCTTGGAAAAATTTGAAACCGAATCTGGAGAAGTTATTTTCGGAAGAGCCCTAAGAAGCATCCGAAATAAAAACCACCCCGGCACGCACGCATGCGGTCAGGAGGATGGGATTATACTTCCTGGAGCTCCTTTGGATCTATCGCTTTTGGGTGAATTGAGAGCTTCTTATGCACCCACGTTATCGCTTCCGATGATATGATCGTGACAAGTAATACTGCAATCGTAAGTAACACTCTTGGTCTCGGTTGATTTACGAGCTCCTGTATTGCTACTAGTACGAATGACCAGATTATCAAATTGGCTGTGAGCATCAGTTTCATACTTTCCTCCAATATATATTGAGTGATTGCCGTTATGGACTGAAAATGAATGTTGCCATTTCCTCCCTTAGCCTATAATATACAAGTACTTATGTCAATCTTAACGAAGATATTCGGCGATGAGAGTACGCGGATACTCAAGGGTTTTCAACCGGCGGTGGAGAAGATAAACGCGCAAGAGGCGGGGATTTCTTCTCTGTCTGACGAGGCAATGCGCGCGAAGACGGGCGAGCTGAAAGAGAAGATTGGAAAAATTCTTGGGCAAGACGGAACAAAAGACAAAGAGAAGGAAGCCGAAAAAAAAGAATTAGATGAGATTCTTCATGAAGCATTTGCCCTTGTGCGAGAAGCCGCGAAGAGAACGCTCGGGCAGAGACATTATGATGTTCAGCTCTTGGGCGGCATGGCGCTTCATCATGAGAAGATCGCCGAGATGCGGACAGGTGAAGGGAAGACGCTCGTGGCGACGCTTCCGGCATACTTGAATGCGCTTCCGGGCAAGGGCGTGCATATTGTTACCGTGAACGACTATCTCGCACGGCGCGATGCCGTGTGGATGGGGCAGGTGTATTCTTTCTTAGGTCTTACTGTTGCGGTTATCAATCATGACGCATCGTACATCTATGACCCCTCGCATACTAAAATACAATCAGATGAGAAGAGGGACGAATTAGAAGCGTTCAAAGTAATGTATGAATTCCTGCGGCCGTGCACGCGGAAGGAAGCGTATGCGGCTGATATCACCTACGGCACGAATAGCGAATTCGGTTTTGATTATCTCCGCGACAACATTGCGTACTCGATGGAAAATGTCGTACAGCGAGAACACAACTACGCGATAGTAGACGAAATAGATTCTATTTTGATTGACGAGGCACGCACGCCGCTAATCATTTCTTCCGTGGCGGGTGAGAGCGAGGATTTGTACACCAAGTTTGCCGGTATTGCGCGCACTATGAACAGGGATGAAGACTTCACAGTAGATGAGAAATTAAAAGCCATTCAGCTTACTGACACAGGCATCACGAAGGCAGAAAAAGCATTGGGAGTAGAAAATATTTACACGGAAAAGGGGATTAAATATGTACACCATTTGGAAACCGCCGTGCGTGCGAAAGCGATTTTTCAACGCGACAAAGAGTATGTGGTGAAAGACGGCGAAGTAATCATCGTGGACGAATTCACGGGGCGCCTCCAACCCGGGCGGCGTTGGAGCGAGGGACTCCACCAGGCGATTGAGGCGAAAGAAGGCGCGCGAATACAGAAAGAGTCGCGTACGGTTGCGACGATCACCTATCAGAATTATTTCAGACTGTACAACAAGCTCGCGGGTATGACGGGTACGGCCGCAACGTCGTCTGAAGAGTTCTACAAGGTGTACGGCCTTGAAGTTGTGGAGGTGCCGACGAACCGAAAGAACGCTCGCGCGGACCACAACGACTTTATTTTTCAAACCGAAAAAGGGAAATTCACAGCGCTTGCGCAGAAAGTGAAAGAGTTGCACGAAAAGGGCGAACCAGTACTCATCGGCACGGTCTCTATTGAGAAAAACGAAACGCTCTCGGAATTTCTTTCGCGAGAAGGGATTCCGCACGAAGTCTTGAACGCAAAGAAGCACGAACAGGAAGGAGAAGTGATCGCGCAGGCGGGAAAAAGGGGACGCGTGACGATTGCGACCAATATGGCTGGCCGCGGCGTGGACATCAAGCTTGGCGGCATTCCGGCAACGCAAGAGGAGTATGAAAAAGTTCGCGAACTCGGGGGGCTCTATGTCATCGGCACGGAGCGGCACGAAGCGCGGCGCATTGATAACCAGCTTCGCGGACGCTCAGGTCGGCAGGGAGATCCGGGAGAAACGCAATTTTTCGTTTCGCTCGAGGACAGCCTGATGCGCGTATTTGCCGCAGATACCATAAAAAATATGATGGGGCGTTTCGGCATTCCGGAAGATGAGCCGATACAGAATTCCATGATATCGCGCTCTCTTGAAACCGCGCAGGAGAAAATTGAGGGGTTCAACTTCGATGCGAGAAAGCATGTGCTCGAATACGACGACGTGATGAACCACCAGCGGAAAATTATTTACTCGCGCCGCAGGAAAGTGTTGGCGGGGGAGAAGGAAGAAATTAGAGCGATATTAAATGAGCTTATCGCCGACAATCCGGATATAGAGAAAATAATAGAAGAAAAAGAGAAAGCATTGGGAGAAGAAGTTTTTTTGGAAGCAGTGCGCCGCATTGCGCTTCAGGCGACTGATATGCTCTGGATGGAGCATTTGGAGCAGATGGATTATCTTCGCTCCTCGGTGCGACTTCGAGCATACGGTCAGCGAGACCCCTTGATAGAGTACAAGCGCGAGGGGTTGCGTCTCTTTCGTGATATGGAAGGATCTGTGAAGGAGAGTATTGCAAGCTACATTGGCAACATTTCCACCGGTGTCCTTGCCGCCGAAGAGCGTCGCATGGAAGAAATGAAGCGCGTCATGCAATCGGCGCAGACGAGCGCGGGCGAAGATACCAGCGCGGCAAAAATTCCCATTCGCTCTACCGCGCCGAAAAATGAAGATGGGAAAGTTATAGGCAGGAACGACCCGTGCTTCTGCGGCTCGGGGAAAAAATATAAAAGGTGTCACTTCAAGTGACACCTCGCAATCCTTCCGTAGCTTTAGCGAAGGAGGATAAAAAGTGCCAGATGACGACGAAAAAACCCTGCAATTGCAGGGGTTTTTCGGTGTGCCCATATGGGAAATCCAGTACTAACGCTATGATAAAAGTGTGCGCAACGGAAACTACTCTATTCGAACTACCAAGACCTCTTCAGGCGCAACAGCCGTTCAGGTGGTGCGGTACGAAGATCGCCGCACAAGGATCGTGAACGAGCGTCTTTCTCCCTCCTCCGCTCCTGCGAACACGGTTATGGGGCGCTCCTTGAGCGGCGTCTTCCACCTCCCGCAGTCCGGCGACAATCGTATTGCGATCCATATGGATTGCTTCTGAGAGAATCGCTATGCCTCCTCGTCCAAGCGCTTTCGCTTCGCTCGCCGCCCAGACGCGCCGTGTTCGCTCGTTTAAGAGTTTTTTCAATCCGTTGTATTTCATGCGTATGGTGGCGATATGTTTGTCGCGGCTCACATCGCTATTTTACCACCCCACGCCATATTCTCCTGTGGATAAGTAGTGAAGTTATTTTGAATGGGTTGCTTAGCAATTTTGTTCAAAACTTCGCTAAACCCGGGCAAAAGTTTCTTTTTTCTCGCTTGTTCCCAAGTTACCCATTCGTAATTTCTCGCTTCCCAATCAAGCTTCACCCTATCCGTCGTGACTTCAACAAGCACCGGATGTACGACCCATGTTTTCTTGTATTTCAGCTCTTCTTGATCAAAAATTTCTCCAAGCGTGATCTTTTTGATTTTGTTTTTCGGAATTCCAAGCTCTTCGCGCAATTCCTCTTCCGCCTTCTCTTTCAAACTTTTTCCATCGTCAAGAAATCCAGAAATGCCGTTCCAGTAACCCGGGTAAAAATTCAACTCCTTGCTTCTTTGCACCAATAAAATCTTATCTTTGCATTTTACAACGCAGTTCATCACCGGCGCCCAACGCGCATGGGTGAAATCTATCTGCCCAGGCTTGGGTTTAAATTTTGTCGATTGTTTTTTCATATAACCTTACTTTTGGTCTTGTAGATACTCTTCTATTACTTTCACGTCCTTCAAATCTTTCTCCCTGCCAAACTTTTTTTCCATTCAAGCACGCACTCGAGTTTCACGAATGGCAAGCCATCAATAATTTCCGCGCTACCTATGAATGGCGTAACGTCTTGATACCACGGGTGCCAATCGTGCCACATTTCAATGCAACTGTCGTCACTTTCTATATGTTCGACCCCGTTCTTGGTTATCTTGTATTCCCAACCGGGCTTGCTTTTATATTCTTGCCATACCTCATCAACAACAATTAAATCTGCATCATTGCACTCTTTCAAATCCCTAATCCCCATCGGCGCACTGCCAAAAAGAGCGTACTTGCCAAGCGGCAAATTCATCTCTTTTACCATTTGAAATAACTGTTTGTTGTTCATTATTCTTTTATGTGCATAAGTGCTTTTACGGCTTTTGGCACTTCTTTTTGAAAATACGATTTGATCGTTCGCCAGTCGGCCTTGAAGAAAAGTTCCGGCATGGTATCCGTTTCCGCGTCGTGGAAATATACGAGGCTTTTGAGAAAATGTGGCAAGCTGTGCTCGTGTTCTGGAAATTGCTTAACCGCGCGTCTGATCGCATTCGGCAGAGTGTCAAGATGGTGGCAATACCAATATAGATCCACAAAGTCGCGCTTGCGTCCGCGCTGACTCACGGCAATAATCTTCATGGCAGCAATGTCATCGGGAGAAAGTATGGAAATATTCCCGCACTGAAGACGCTCGGCACCCGGCTGAAAGAATGGGTACGCGATGAGGCTCATTTTCGCCCCGTCAAATTTGCCGTAGAGCGTTCCCGCATCGCTATTTGTAGTCACCCATTTTCCAGTATTAAGAAGTTCCGTCTCTATAGTTCTTTGAATTACGAAACCCAACCACAACACCTCTCTCCATCCACGACAAACAGT
>CAZRNX010000053.1:0-5242 GCA_964601555.1 uncultured Candidatus Saccharibacteria bacterium
AGTCGAAGACCCCGGTGAAGCGCGCGCTGACGTAATTGTGCGTGCAGGTCTAATACATACTTTATGCTCGCAAGAGCACCGAAGAAGACGACCGGCAAGTGCTTTCGATTGAAGCGCAACTCGTAGAGTTGCAAGAGTATGCCGCCAAAGAAAAACTTGAAATTGTCGCCTCTTTCCAAGAGGCGAAAACCGCAAAAGAACCCGGGCGAATGAAATTCGCAGAAATGTTGTCATTGATTGAGAGAGGAAAAGCAGACGGGATTATTTCTTGGCACCCTGATAGATTGGCGAGAAATAGCGTTGATGGTGGAAAGATTATTCATTTTGTAGATCGTGGCTTGATTAAATCCCTCAAATTTCCCACCTTTTGGTTTGAAGCGACACCACAAGGTTTGTTCATGCTCAATATCGCGTTCGGACAAAGTAAATATTTTGTAGATAATTTGCGAGAGAATGTGAAGCGAGGGCTAAGGCAAAAAATCAGGAATGGTGTTTGGCCCGGCTGGGCTCCGGTGGGCTACCTCAATAACTCGAAAACTCGTGACATAGATGTTGATAGTGAGAAAGCTACGAAAGTAAAGAAACTGTTTGAAATGTACGCCACCGGAAACTACACGCTTCATTCTCTCGCAAATTGGTGCAAGGAAAAGAGTTTGCGTGGCAATCTCGGCAAAGAGATAGCGTTAAGTAATGTACAGAGTATTCTACAAAATATTTTCT
Organism: uncultured Candidatus Saccharibacteria bacterium; assembly: GCA_964601555.1. Lineage (GTDB taxonomy): Bacteria > Patescibacteriota > Minisyncoccia > Phycocordibacterales > CAIJYI01 > CALMXW01. Next base: position 721 of record CAZRNX010000053.1, read on the forward strand.
ACATCGGGTTAATGAAATATGGTGGGGAAATTCATGAGGGACAACACGAGCCGTTAATTTCAAAGAAACTTTTTGATTCCTGCCAAGAAGTGATGAGCAAGCGTGGAAAATTCCACCATGTGAGAAAAAATGATTTTTCTTTTCTTGGCCTCTTAAAATGCGCCTCATGTGAGGCAAGTATTACCGCCGAAAAACAGAAAGGTCATAATTATTATCGCTGTACTCGTAAGAAAGGGCCTTGCCAAGAAAAGCACTATCTTCGTGAGGAAGCACTAACCGAACAAATCACTTCTTATCTTCAAAAAGTTTCTTTATCGAACCAAGACACCGAGAAAGTTTTGGCGGCGTTGGATAGCGAGCAGGATAAAGCGCGAGAAAGCGCACAAGCCGAGGTTAGCATTTTGAAAGGGCAATTAGCGAGCGTAGAAACAAAACTAGCGAAACTCCTTGATGTCTATTTGGCAGACGCTTTATCCACAGAAGAATACGCCGACAAAAAACAGAGTTTGTTATCTCAAAAAATGTCGTTATCTGAAAAAATCACCGACTTTGAGACAAAAGGATTGTCTTGGCTCGAACAGGCTCGTGAGTTCGTAAAATCCTTAAATCAAGCCACTAATCTGCTTTCCTCTCCCAATCCTTCCGGAATGACAACATTTCTGAAAAACATCGGCTCGAACCATATTTTGCGAAATCGTGAATTCGTTTTTACCCCCAAAATTGAATACAAATTAGTCGCCGAGCGAAGCGAGGCGAACCAAAACCGCTTGCAATTTCCTACGTGGTGCCGAAGGAGGGAATCGAACCCTCATGAGTTGCCTCACACGATTTTGAGTCGTGCGCGTCTACCAATTTCGCCACTTCGGCCTATTTCTCTAGTATGCCGTTTTTTTAGGATTTTTTCTATAGCAGCGATTTTTATCGGCTTGACGAGATGATATACGAAACCCGCCGCTACAGACTTCTCCCGGTCGCCTTCTTGTCCGAAACCGGTGAGCGCGACAAGCAGAGACCCACAATCTTATAACGGCAGAAGTATTACTGACAGCACCGTTTTCCAATAGAAGAGAACACGGCATTTGAGTGTATACAACGCGATTTTACTCTTGCGGAAAAGGTGCCGTATTTTATTAACAACGCACTTCCTTTTGATAGGATTTCTATGCTTGGACAATCCAAAGCTGAGAGCTTTCAAACAGCGAGAAGATGTCGATCTGTTAATGTACGTGGCTGGTAATTTTACTATTGTACCGTGTATTGAAATTTATGGTTGTGGGTAGTTTCGTAATTCAAAGTATATTAACATATCCGTCAACCCCTTCGCATCTCTCCCAGCTCTTCTTTGATGAACCCCTTGATCTCCATTACCATGAGGAGCGAATTGGTTTCGCTTGCAGTCCCGCCCATTTGGCGGATAATTTCGTCACGGGGGGTGGGTTGAAAAAGAATGTCCCAGATTTTTTTCTCATCTTCTGACATGTCTTTTACTTTTGCTGTTTCAGTCTGACTCTCTCCACTCCATTTTGGGATTTCAAAGCCAAGTGCCGTGATAATATCTTCCGGTGCGGAGATGGCTAGTGCGCCTTGTTTGAGCAGCCGGTTCACTCCCATCGCATTTCCGCCGAACATGTTGTGCGGAACGGCGAAGACATCGCGATTGTATTCAAGGGCGAGGCGCGCAGTGATGAGCGTGCCGCTTCTGTCGTCAGCTTCTACCACAAGGACAGCACGGCAGAGACCGGCCATTATTCTGTTGCGTTTTGGAAAGCCCCAGAGTGTAGAGACGAAATCGGGTGGAAATTCGGTCAGGAGTGCGCCGCCCTTCCTCACAATCTCTTCGGCCAAATTTACATGCGAGCGGGGGTAGAGAACGCTCGGGTGAAGTCCCGAGCCGGGAATGGCGATAGTCGGCAATCCGACGGCCATTGCGGCGCGATGAGCAATGGAGTCAATGCCAAGCGCCAGACCGGAGACTATTGCGACAGGGAAACCACTCAGCCCCTCAATAATTTTCTCACATGCTTCTTTGCCATAAGTAGTATGTCTTCTTGAACCCACAACAGCGAGAAGAGCAGTATCTGGTGACGGCAAACTTCCAGAGAGCCAGAGCTGCTCCGGCGGCTGCGGGATTTCCAAAAGTTGCGGAGGGAATTCTTCCCGCGAAAGTTTTCTATAAGTATACATATCAGCGGCCATCGTGCGCGCATAGTAGCACGGGTTTTATATAAAAGAAAAGAGCCGGGAGTTATTGTTGTTCCGGCTCATGCGGCAGCAAGGGTTGTATCGGTGGTACAAGGAAGGATCTCCTCGACGGGGTCGTATACGACATTCTTTTTTTCGTCACCGATTCCTGAAATAGCTCGTAGACCATCCTTTCTTTCCGCGAGAACTTCTAAAAAAATAATTTCATGGAAATGTGTGCTTCCTTTAATCCTCACACTTACACGATCTCCTCGTTTAGGCTCGTACTTCATTGGGGGGCTTTCCAGTTGAATTTCCATACCTATTTATACCAAGCAGAGCTCCTTTCCACAAGTCAACCTTCCTAATCCACAGCTTTTTGCTATTATACTAGAATGCTCGACATCAAGTTCATTCGTGAGAATCAAGAGCTTATCAAGGAGGCGGCGAGGAAGAAGCGCGTGGATTTCGACGTGGCGGAGCTTATAAAAGTAGATGATGAGAGAAAAAAATTACTCCAAGAAATTGAAGAGATGCGCGCAACTAAAAATGAAGTTTCCACAGAAATTGTCATGGAAGATGTTCTGGGTCATGCAAAAATAGTTGAACGAGCAAAATCAGTAAAAGTTGAACGTAAACAGAAAGAAGAAAAATTAAAAGAAGTGATTAAGAGCTGGCAGACGCTCATGCTCCATGTGCCGAACATTCCCGACATGAGTGTGCCGGAAGGAGATGATGACAGCGCAAATCAAGAAATAAAAAAGTGGGGCGAGATTCCGAAGTTTGATTTCACGCTCAAAAACCACATTGACCTGATGCTTGCGCTTGATATGGTTGATTTTGACAGAGGTACGAAAGTTTCTGGATTCAGGGGATATTTTCTCAAAAACGACGGTGTGCTTCTCTCATATGCTATCTGGCAATACGGCCTTGAGTTTTTTTTGAAAAAGGGACTTACCCCGATGATTGTGCCCTCGCTCGTGAAGCGCGAAACAATGCTCGGCACGGGATATATTCCGCAAGGCGAAGAAGATCTCTACCGTACGCAAGACAACGAGTATTTCGCGGGCACGGGGGAAGTCGCCACAATGGCGTATCACATGGGAGAAATACTCCCGAAAGAAAAGTTGCCGCTTAAATTTCTCGCGTTCTCTCCGTGCTTTCGGCGCGAAGCGGGAAGCCATGGGAAGGACACAAAAGGCCTCATTCGCGTGCATGAATTTTACAAGCTTGAGCAAGTCGTCATCTGCGAGGCGGATCATCAAGAGTCGGTCAAGTGGCATGAGTGGGTGAATCGAAATACAGAAGAGTTCATCGAGTCGCTTGGAATTCCATATCACACGGTCGTGAACTGCGGCGGAGACTTGGGACTCGGCCAAGTAAAGAAATACGATATCGAGCTCTGGGTTCCGGGAGAAAATAAATACCGTGAGATTTCATCAGCTTCTTACTTTCACGATTTCCAAACGAGACGGCTAGATATAAAATATCGCGACCAAGATAGCAAAATGCGCTTCACGCATTCACTCAACTCCACCGCTATTCCAACTCCGCGCACGCTTGTTTCGATAGTAGAAAATTTCCAGCAAAAAGACGGCAGTATCAAAATCCCCGTGCCTCTCGTGAAATATATGGGGAAAGAGGTGATACAGAATGCCAAACTTTTATGAACAATGAACGCTCGGAAAAAATACTGATTCAGGATATGGGAAAAGATACCTCACGAGTATTTTCGGGCAAGACACAACTTCTGGCAAATAAAGAAATGTACACTGAAACAGCCGAATTTTTTGTAAACGAAATCAAAGAACGTCTGCCGATAAGAGAGGATCCTTATATTGTAGCTGACGTGGGCGCTTTTCAGGGCGAACTGCTTATTGATGTTATTGAGAAATTGCCTGAATATAAATTTAAAACAATCGCAGTTGATATAAACAAAGATGCTCTAGATAAAAACATATCAGAAGACAAAGTCGTTTCTCCCGCAGAACAATTGCCTTTTGATGACAGGAGCGTGGATATTGCCAGCATGCGTTATGTCCTTGTCTGGAATGATGTTGAAAAGCAGAGGAAGATTCTTAGGGCTCTTCCGAAAATAACTTCTCCAGATTCGGTTTCAAATTTTTCCAAGATTCGATTTTTTCTGACTGAAAAAATCTTGAGGTGCAGCAGCAGCTGCAGTGAAAGATTTTTGACGGAAGAAAAGTCGGAGATTGGGAAAATTTGGAGGCGAGATGGGGGAGTTATTTTCGGAAGAGCCCTTAGAGAGCTTGCAAGAATCTTAAAAGAGTTTGCTCTTGTTGAAAATGCTGGACCAGATAATGTTGGACCTGAAGAATGG
>CAZRNX010000054.1:0-5108 GCA_964601555.1 uncultured Candidatus Saccharibacteria bacterium
GCGAATATGGTATTCACAAGTCACCTTTTAATTGGATTACGTTCTGCCCCTTTAAATCTATCCATCTTTCATAAAAAGTCAAGCTCAAGCCGTGTCTCAATAATTACCCCTCTTTCCACACTTTCATTTGTTTATTAGAGATAGAGAATGGTAGAATAAAATTATATGGAAAACTCGGCAAGTGCAAACGAGAGTAGTGGCGGAGCAAAAGAAAATAGCGGCGAGAAAAAGGTAGGCAGCGCGCTCGTGTGGAGTTCGATCGCACTGCTCGCAATTATTGTCTTCGGACTACTCTGGTTCTTCCTGATCGCGCCGGCTAGTCCCTCAGGCAATGCCGGGTGGTTTCTTTTTTCATTCGCCGCGGGACTCACTATGATCGTGCTTCCATGCACGCTCCCGCTCGCATTCGTCATCGTTCCGCTCTCAATGGGGAAGGGTGTTGCGAAAGGCATCGGTATGGCGCTTGCTTTCGGTATTGGAGTTGCAATCACACTCTCTCTTTATGGCGTTGCGGCTGCGCTCATCGGCAAGGCGGCGATAGGCTCTCTCGGCGCTCCGCTTGAAACGGTGAAGAACTGGGTGTATTTCATTGCGGGAATTTTCGCATACCTCTTCGCGCTCGGATCCATTGGACTTTTGAAATTCAAAATGCCGACCTACACGGGCGCCGCACCGAAAGTGATACAGGAAAAGCAAGATTACCTGAAGGCACTTCTTATGGGACTTTTCCTCGGCAATATCGGCGTTGGCTGTCCGCATCCGGCAACCCCGCTTCTTTTAATAGAAATCGCTTCAAGCGGAAATGTTTTGTACGGATGGCTTCTTTTCCTGGTGCATGCGATCGGCCGCGTATTGCCGCTTCTCCTTCTTGCATTCATGGGAATAATAGGCGTGAACGGCCTTTCATGGCTCGTCGCGCGCCGAGAGAAAGTGGAAAAGGCAACTGGCTGGGCGATGGTCTTTGTTGCCGGCTTCATTATGACTTTGGGACTCTTCACGCATGACTGGTGGGTCAATTCCGGCCAACACACGCTCCTTGAGGGCATTACACAGGAAGAGAAATTCTTGAATGTCATCGGCGAGAATCTCGGCACCGGGAATGTGCATCATCATGGACTTGAAGACGGCACCGGACTTTTCGGTCTTCCGCTTGGCTTAGGCAATTGGTTCTTGGTATTCCTCTGGGCGTTGCCGTTCTGGTGGTGGTATAAGAAAGAGCAAGCTCGCGTGGCTGCCATTTCCGATGCAAATCAAACATCAGAAAAACAAGAAGAAATGAAACTTTTGCGCACAAAGAGAAGTTTCTACATCGCACTCGTTCTCGTGCTCGCGCTTATCTTTATATACATTCTTCCGACGAGATTTTACCAGCAGACCATGAGCGGCGGCGGACATGATATGTCTAGCATGATGGGAACGGGAACGACCGCCCCCGCTTTCCAAAATAAGTTCTCTGAAAGCACCGACGGCCTTTCGGAAGCGCTGCCATCAAGCGTTGTAACTCTGCGCGATGGCGAAGCGTACGACCTCGTCGCAAAGCCGGTATGGAAAGAGATCCGCGGGAAGAAGGTGCGCATGTTCGGCTACAACGGCATGATTCCTGGACCGACTATTAAAGTTGCACAAGGTTCGGAAGTGACTATAAGGCTTAAGAATGAAACAGAAGTGGACACGACGCTTCACTCTCATGGCGTGCGTTTGAATTATCTCTTTGACGGTGTCGCTGATCTCCAACAGAAGCCGATTAAACCGGGCGAGACTTTTGAATATACAGTCAAATTCTCCGATGCCGGAATCTTCTGGTATCATCCGCACATCCGCGAGGACTATACACAGGAGCTTGGGCTATACGGAAATTACATCGTCGCGCCCGCCAATCCCGCGTATTGGTCGCCGGTGGATAACGAAATGACTCTGTTTCTCGACGACATCGCACTCGACGATAGCGGCTCTCACCCGTTTTATCAGGAAGGCGTGAACAATGCGCTCATGGGCCGCTTCGGAAATATTTTTCTCCTTGACGGCAATGACTCGGGAAAATATATGCCGATGGCGGCAAGGACTGGCGAAACAACGAGAATATATTTCACCAATTCCTCCAATGTTCGCACGATGAACATTTCCATTCCGGGTGCAAAGATGAAGCTCGTCGCGACGGATCAAGGAAAGTATGAGGAAGAGAAGTTTGTGGAAGATTTCCTCATTTCCCCCGGCGAACGGATGGTGGTCGAGGCGATGTTCGGGAGCGAAGGAAATTACCCGATTCTCCACACTACTCCGACGCGCTCTTACAACCTTGGCGTATTTGAGGTCACTGGAGAAGCCCCCCTAAAAGACACGCTGGTGTTCGTAGGAAAAGATCTTCGCGTGAACGACCTCGGCGTTTCCGGCCCGGAACTTCGCAAATACCTCGCCGCGGCACCGGATAAGCGACTCCGGTTCACGATAGAGATGGCGGCCGGCGCGATGGACCATGGCAGCGCAGGGCATGACAATAGTGATGGGCATCACGGGTTGAATATTATTCCGCAAGCTCTTGCGAATGGCGGAGGCCATAAAACAGCTACGGAACCAGCGGGAGAAGTGCAGAAGATAGAGTGGGAAGACAATCCGGAACATATGAATGCCATGATGACGGATAAAAATACTGTCTGGAAAATCGTGGACGAAGCGACCGGACTTGAGAATATGGACATCGACTGGGCGTTCAAAGAAGGCGACATGGTGAAAGTAAACGTTTTCAATGACCCGGCTTCTATGCATCCGATGCAGCATCCGATACATTTCCATGGTCAGAGATTCTTGGTACTTGCGACGAATGGCGTGCCCAATGACAACCTCGCGTGGAAAGATACTGCCCTCGTGCAGGCGGGAGACACAGTGGACTTTCTGGTGGAGATGGGAAATCCCGGCATCTGGATGGCGCATTGCCACATCGCCGAGCACCTGCACGCTGGCATGATGTTTGCATTCACCGTTGGCGACTACCAAGTTCCCGCGAACTTCCGTCCCGGCAAAGCTCCCGGCCCGATCACGGCGGCAAATATTCACACGCACGCGGACGGCACAGCGCACACGCACACTGAAACAGGAACGATGACAGACGGGATGACGCCCGCGGCAGACGGACATCTTCACGACGACGGCACCATGCATCAACACACCGGCGCGGCTCCGACCGGCGGCACCAAAGCTCTGCTCATCATCGCCTCCCTCGCCCTCATGGCCGCGCTCTCATGGAAGGTGAAGAAGTATTTGGAAGGTGAATAAGCAAATTGCCAAATGCCCGGCAGAGGATGTATACTGAACGCAGTGTAAGTTAAGTATTTTATAAAATATTTATTTTTAATCTATGAAAAAAACGATTCTTTGGATTGTCGTCATTGTTATCATCGCGCTTGGTGGGTACTACTTTATGAATATGAGGAATACCGACACAGTGGGCACTGATATTGTCCCAGACATAAACCAGGCAACCGAGATACCGACGGCGGGCATACAAGTTATGTATACGGACACTGGATTTGAGCCGGGGGCACTCACCATAAAGGCGGGGCAAAAGATAGAATTCATGAACCACACTTCGTCGAAAGACCTGCACGTCGGCTTCGGCGAGCACTTAGATCACAGCGAATATCCCGACCAAATCGCGCATCCGCTGATTAAACCCGGTGGAGGCGACATCGTCACCTTCCCCACGGCAGGCAGTTTCGAGTACCACAACCACTTTGAAGAAGGCCACACAGGAACGGTGGCGGTGGAGTAACAATGGTGCCGTATTAAACGGCCTCTCACATATATGATATGACGAGAAAGAATACAAAAACTATCGCAAGTGTTGTCCTTGCCGGCGCGCTTTTCCTAGGGGCTGTTTCACCCGTCTCGGCGCTTACCACTATTGAGGCCAATGCGCAGATTCAGGTGCTCATGGCGAAGATTGCGGAGCTTCAGGCGGAGATTAAGAGGTTGAGCGCTTCGGTTTCGGTAATTCCTCCCACAACCCCTCCCGTCAAACCCGATCGGCCGGATCTCCGCATTTGCAAACTTCCATTCGTGAGGCCGGTGGCGCTCGGGGCGCGGGGCGAGGAAGTAAAAGACCTTCAAGCATTTCTGCGCGCGGAAGGGACGCTTACGGTAGAGCCCACAGGGTTTTTCGGAACCATGACGCAGGGAGCGTTAAAAACATGGCAGTCTAATCAGGGTGTGGTGGCGGCAGATGTTTCAGCTGGTTGGGGGACGGCAGGTCCGCGCACGCATGAGTTCATAAGGAAGCGCTGTGGCGATTGGGGGAGCAGCACGATTTGCACCAAGGAATACAATCTCGTTTGCGGACAGAAAGTATCGTGCCCCGCATGCGCGACCGCAACACCCGCTTGCCTCGCACCCTGCAGTGTGGAGCAAAAAACCTACTCCAACCGCTGCCACATGAATGCCGACGGCGCGACGCTTGTCCGCGAAAGCGCGTGCGAAAATACAACGATATGAACAAATATATTTTCATCATAATAGCGGCGGTGGTGATCTTGGCTGTCGGGATCGGATATAAGAAATTTGGCGGGGGGGAACAGAGTATTGCAACGGGGGAAGTGAAAGAAATTACCATTACCGCGCAGAAGAATAAGTGGAATTGGGATCCGGAAGATATCGTTGTCAATCAGGGCGATACTGTGAAGCTCACGATCATAAATCAAGACGACTATGACCACGGTTTCGCGATCGACGCATTCGGCATTTCCCAGCGCGTGCCGGCGCTAGCGACTATTCAGGCACAATTCGTGGCAACTGTAGTCGGAGACTTCCCGTTCTACTGTTCCGTTCCCTGTGGCGAGGGCATCGTTGACGGTAAAACGCGCGGGCATTTCGATCAAGTGGGCAAAGTGCGCGTGCTCGCGGCGGGCGCAGCCGGTCCTTCAGCAAACTCAGAGCAAGCAAGCTCCGAGCAATCGGGCGGGGCATTTGAGCGACTGTAGAGTAATCTTTTTTATGCCAAAGAGCCGGAGATAGACGCGATCTTCGCCGAGATTTGCAAATGCGGCGACAAATACAAGGACGTAATCCAGGCGACGGAGTAACCCCCTCTGTCCTTCGGGCATCTCCCCCTCTAAAGA
>CAZRNX010000055.1:0-5047 GCA_964601555.1 uncultured Candidatus Saccharibacteria bacterium
TAAATAGCAATATGGAATTGGTCATAGGCACGCGCGGGAGCGAGCTTGCTCAAAGACAGACCGCTCTCGTCAGGGCGAAGATTCTTGCGCACTATCCCGGTATTCGAGTGAGAGTAAAGATCATCTCTACCAAGGGCGATCGAGATCTCCGTCCGATTCCCATAGATACGGTCGGCAAGGGGTGGTTTACGAGAGAGGTGGAAATCGAGCTGATTGAAGGAAAAGTTGATCTTGCCGTCCATAGTTTGAAAGATCTTCCCGAATCGCTTCCGGAGGAGCTCGCCATAGCCGCCGTGATGGAGCGCGGAGATCCCCGCGATGTGCTCGTCTCGAAAACAGGCAATACTCTCGCGGCTCTTCCCAAAGGCGCGATCATTGGAACCGACAGCGAACGCAGAAAACACCAGATTCTGCGCTCGCGGCCAGACTGCGTTCTGCAAAGCGTGCGCGGGAATGTTGTTACCCGGTTGGAAAAACTTTTTTCGGGGTCGGAATACGACGCACTTGTGCTTGCTGCGGCAGGACTCGCGCGCCTTGGAGAGGGAGAGAAGATTGCCGAATATTTTGACCCCGCGCAATTCGTTCCCGCCCCGGGCCAAGGAACGCTTGCGGTAGAAATAAGAAAGGATAACCAAAAGGTGATGGAGTTCATGAGAGCTCTTGATCATGCCAAAACGCGGTTGGCAAGCGAAGCAGAGCGGTCGTTTTCGTCCGCATTCGGAGGAGGGTGCAAGCTTCCGGTCGGCGCCTATGCGGCGGTTGACAACGGGCGGATCACACTCCACGGCATGGCGGCAGAACCCGGCACAGAGCGGTTCTTCCTGGATACGATTGAAGGAAACGAGAGTGAAGCAGAAGAACTCGGCCGATCGCTTGCACAAAGAGCGCGCAAAACTATACAAGCATGACAAGGCGACCCTACCATAATTATATTTTCCTGAGCTATCGACAGAAGTGCGATGGTTGCGGAAGAGAAGAAGTGCGCAGGGATAAAGGCGCTCTCCTTGCGGCTATGAAAAAAGCCCAATCGGACGTACGTATTTCTTCCTATTCTCTCCTCGGCTTCAAGAGAAATATCGCCGCACTCTTGTGGCTTCGGGGGAATACTCCGGAAGCTGTGCAAAGCGCCCTTTTCGCTCTCGTCCGCGGAGGATTGCTCCGGCTGTTTCGTATAGAACATACCCTTTTCGGCATCGCGAGAGAGTCGCCGTATTCGAGGAAGCCCATTCGTCCCATGAGCGAAAATCCACGAGCGCCGTACTTAATGATCTATCCGTTCGTGAAAACTTCCGACTGGTACCTTTTGCCATTTGCCGAACGAAAGGAGATGATGAGCGAGCATATACGCCGCGGGCTCGTCCATAAAGGGATACGCCAGCTTCTTCTGTATTCAACCGGCGTGGACGACCAGGAATTTATCGTTTCGTATGAGACGAGATCGCTCATAAAATTCCAAGATCTCGTCATGGACCTTCGCTCGACAAAAGCGCGGAGCTTCACAGAGAGAGACACTCCGCTTTTCCTCTGCCTGCGAAAGTCCTTGCGCGATATTCTAAACGCCGTATGAAGTCGACATTCCTTGCGAAATCCTTATTGGAGGTGTATTCTAAAAAAGTAGCTCGAACCATACTTTGTAAGAGCAAAAGAATTTTTCACAATAAATGCGCCTTCCGAAATCACAATTTGGATTAACGTTCTCGCTTCTATATATTTTGGGAAGCGTGTACCTTATAGTTACGCAAGGACTATTTGGGGAAAGTTTTGTTGTCAGTATGCTCGGATTACCCTGGAGTTATTTATTTATTTGGTCCATTATCCATAAAGCGATTAGTTTATATATCGTGGTTCTCGGCTCAATGATCCTAAACACGGTTTTTCTCTACTGGATTGGCGTAGGTGTTCAAAAATTATTTCCCACAAAGTATAAACTAGTTGGAATATTACTTACTGGTTTTTTGTTTGGTTCAGTCGTTCTATCAACGCTTGTTTCTTTTGGAATAAAAGGTATGCCGCTCTTCGAAAGTCTAGCACCATTAGCCGCGCCCGGGATGTCTATTTCCAAACACTTTACTATGACGAAAGCAAGTTCCAACACTCGGTTAATAATTAATCCTGGTAATGATGCGGTGAAGTCGATTCAGGACTTGATGCAACAGAAGCAAGGAAGGCCAGCATCGTCTTTTGCTTGGGTAGTAATGTCGCTTATCAATGGTGTAGTCTATTCATTTTTATTCTGGCTTATATATCTGTTATCAGGAAGGTTCACTAGTACTCAATTAATTTAATTCTGACACCCCCATACCACTACTACACTTCAGAAAACATGGGAATTATAGGATGTGATAGGGGGTCAAGATTAAGTTAACGCAGTACTAGTGACGCACATGTCAGAGCTGAAAACATATCAAATGTCCAGTGACATAAACAAAAGATGATAAATAACAATTTGCAGTCAGAGAAAACATTGAAATTGTTGATGTTCGTGACGTAACCGCTCACGTTTTCCCTGCCACAAAAACGCGGAGCTTCACACAGAGTGATACCCCGATTTTCCTCTGCCTGCGCAAACCCATGAAAGATATTTTGCGCATAGTATAATGATGTCCGCATAATGGAGCGTTTCCCGCCCCTTTGCTTCTCCCTTTTTGCCTGCCAGAAAAATTTTACAAAAGGAAAAAGTCGTTTCTGTGCAGGTTTCCTCGCTCGCCGTTTCAAAGAGAACTCGATGGTGGTTAGGACAAAAAACATGATTTAATGATTATTGTGTTATCATGAATACATAATGATAGGTGGAGATTCACATGTGGATATACCGAGAGACCCTCTTGAAAGTAGCGAAACCACTATTCACAAAAAGAGTGTGCCAAAAAATTTTATTCTTGTTGCCGTTCTGTTGGTAGCTCTTGCCACCTTGTGGTTCTTATTGACTCAAAAATACACGGTGAATAACCACTCAAATGAACTTCTTCACTCAGAGTTGCCATTAGCAAGTAGCACCAGGGCGGTTATTGAGAAGGAATCGTTGCCAAAAGAACGAAAGGTCGGCTCGCTTTCATACGAAAAGCCCACTCGGGGCGGAGTGGATTATCCTTATATTATTTTCAGTCACGACGGGAGTCGTACCGCGTGGCACAAAAAAGACGGCGATGAGTATCATATACTGACCTCCGACGGTGCTATATTTGGACCATATTTCGGTTTCCCCTCTTTAGATTTCAGCAACAACGGCACACTGGCATTCCATGTAGACGAACTAAAGAAAAAATCTGTAAAGTATGTAGTCGGAGAAAAAGAAACACTGTTTCGATACCAGCCTTTAAGCTTAGATATTCTATTCAGTGATGATGGGAAGCATTTCATCTATGGTGGAATAGTGACAGCAGACGAGGAGCACCAGAAATGGGAGAGCCTCATAATTAAAGATAGAAGTGAATTTCGTAAAGATGGTTTTGTTCGAGAATACGCTATCAGCCCTCAAGGTGATCGTTGGGCGGCCGTGATGCAAAAGACAAATAAATCATACGTAGAGGATATGACGGTTATTACGGATGACGGTAAGGAATTCTTTTATGGAGACGATAACCCGTTGACGGACTATTCTGTAGGCCAGCTTGCATTTAATCCAGTTACGAATGAATTGGCGTACGTTGTAACTGTGGACTGGGCACTCAAAGATTCTGTCGAGGTTACTGATATGGGTCACGTTATCGATGCAACAAGAGAAGATGTTGATGAGTTTGGTACTGAGAGCTTTGTTGTATCCGGTAACACAAAAAGTAGAATATATAAGGGACATATTTCCTACCTTGAATTTTCAGAAAATGGGATACTGACTTATGTAGTTACCGAGAGTACAAAGGGACGGCTTAATGACTATCGTCCCGTGCAATCTTTCGTGGTTGTCAACGGGAGCGAAAAAGAGAAACATGCCATGGAGATATACGACGAGGGATCTTCCGAGGTGGCAGTAAGTCCCGATGGTGTTCATGTAGCATATATATATTCAAATACTTTTATCCTTGATGGAGAAAAAATAAGCGAACTCAGTCCCATTGAACCGGAGGTTCTACGAAACGCGAGTACTGTTTTCATTGAAAACGGCAAACTTGCATATGTGTCGTGGGAGACGAGAGAAAACAAGAAATACATTTCCTTGCATATTCGCGACGTGAATACAAAACAAGAGGACATATGGCGCATTCCCTTTGTGAGTGGCGATATTAGGACAGTACGTTTCTACTTTAGCAAAGACAACAGGGTTGCGGCTCGCCTTTGGCGTAGAGACGGGAGTGTGATCTTTGTGAGAGATAGAGATGGTAAAGAGTGGCATACAAAAATATACGATCATATTTACGGCCCTGTTCTTTTTGAAGAGGACGATCTCATTTCATTCGGAGTGTTCCATAAAGGAGACATCTTATGGGTTACCGATTCTCCTAAAAGAGAGACTAAGAAAACGCAAAAGTTTTGAAACATTTGGGAGAAATTTTTAAAACCATGCACCGAACACCCATAACATCCTCAAACGTCAGATCAATCGGCTACGATTCGCAGGCGGCGACTTTGGAGGTGTGATAACAGCACATAAAAACACAAAGGACCTCGTTTCCGAGGCCCTTTAGCTCTAAAATCAGTGATCTTGCGATCAACTATTATATAAACAGAACGATGGAAAAAGCAAGAACAAGGTGGATAAACCAGCCCGCCGCGGCAAGGAGCCCCAAGCAAAAAGACTCGCCATTCTTAGCCGCATGCCGAGGGGAGAATTCCGGGCGCATTCCGGTATGGTTCATGCGCCAGGCCGGACGGTGCATTCCGGAATACCGCGCGCTTCGCGAGAAATACGACATTCTCACGATATGCAGGACACCTGAACTTGCCGCAGAAGTCACAGCGCAGCCGGTGCGTGCTCTCGGTGTCGATGCCGCTATCATCTTTGCGGACATTGTCCTTCTCTTTCCCCATATGGGGTTCTCCGTCGAAATGAAAGAAGGAGTGGGGCCGATGGTAGGGAATCCGATCAAGTGTCCGGAAGATGTGGCAAGGA
>CAZRNX010000056.1:0-5010 GCA_964601555.1 uncultured Candidatus Saccharibacteria bacterium
AGCATCAAAAGCCAATCGATAGGAGGATTGCAATGGATAGAGAACATCCTGGTCGCAAGCACATTGACCCACGCCTGCTTTCGTTGATTGACGCATCAGAGGAGATGCCCTGGCTGTTTATGAAAGACCTTAAGAAGGGTGATGTCCTTGAGGTTCAAACCAGAAATACCCTGTATACAATGAAGGTTACTGCCCCCGAAAATGGCAGGGTTATCATCAATAGCAACGGACGACACATCACCCAGGAAACAGAGGGTACTGTCGGAGGTTCAACTCTCACTGGCACGGGTACAATGATGAAGATGGGTGGAATTCCCGTTGGGCTTCGCTTGGTTCTTTTCGTAAAGGGAATCGGTGAACTCGTTCTTTCGTCCACTCAAGAAGTGCGCGTTAACGGATTCAAGATGTTGCCCGTGGAGAAGGCAGAAAGCGTAAATTAGCCACTCGGCAACGGCACGTTGCCCGACAATAAATCAGGGCTTCCACACATCGTGTGGAAGCCTATTTTGTTTGGGGCTCAATTCTTTTCGTGGTAAAATCAAAGAAGGTTATGGTGACACCCTATCAATAACTAACGTTATCCACTTGCTAATAGAGTAGGAGGAGGGACGTGAGTCCCTCCGTCCCCTCATCGAACCGTACGTGCGGATTTCCCGCATACGGCTCTCCGATACGGTTGCCCCGTCACAGGGAAAGACAGCGGAGCGCTTTGCGTTCCACGAACAGGCCGAACAAGCTCGGAAGCCACAATTCCTTGAAAAAGGAGTTGGGGTATTTCGTATGGTACATCTGCGTGAGCGCGTACTTCTTCGCGATGAATGAGCGAAGCCGCCTGCGTATCAACTCGTCGAGCTCCCGGAAGCGGGATGCGCCGTCACGGAGCATAAAGTAGTTGCCCCACCCTTTGAGGACGGGAGCGAGCCGCTCCACCACCATGCTGACGTTCCTCGGCTGCTGTCTCCTTGTGAGGAGACGCACCTTGGCCTTGAATTTCTTGAGTGACTTATCCGAAGGAAATACATGTTTCCTCCAGAACGGCGGAATTATCGCAGGATGCGCATTTGTGATTGAACTCGAAGCGCTTGAAGGACGAAAGAAGCTCGAAAGCAATAGCCGCGAAGTACAGTCCTTAGTGGTCTATGAAGAATTGGAGCTATAGGGTAAAGTAACGTGTGTTTCGAAAGCGGCTATACGAAAATATCATGCCGCTTTTTTATTTATTTTAATATGCTATAATTTATCCATGCGACTCATCATTCATCTCTTCATCAACACTCTTGCCGTCATGATTGCGGCATATATAATACCGGGCGTTTTCGTGAGCGGCTGGTTTACGGCTTTCGTAGTCGCGATCGTTCTCGGAATTCTCAATATGTTTCTCAAACCGCTGCTGCTTGTTCTCACGCTTCCCATAAATATTCTCACTCTTGGACTTTTTACGCTCTTAATCAACACCCTTCTCATACTTCTGGCGGGTAGTATTGTGCCAGGATTTCATGCCGGCTCATTCCTTGCCGCACTGCTTTTCGGCATTGTGCTCTCGCTCATCAATATGTTCGCAGACATGCTCAAAGATTAAAACTGATTGACAAGCCGAAGATCTCCCGAATAAAACAGCCGTACGTCGTCGATCTCCCATTTGAGCATTGCGAGTCTATCCACACCCATTCCGAAAGCGAAACCGCTCCATTTGTCCGGGTCAATACCGCCATTTCGGAGGACATTGGGATGCACCATCCCGGCGCCCAAAATCTCAATCCACCCGCTTTGTTTACATGGTGCACAGCCCGCGCCGCCGCATTTGAAACATCTCATATCCACTTCTACTCCCGGCTCAACGAAGGGAAAGTAGGAAGGCCGGAGGCGAATCGTCATATTCTCGCCATATAACTTCTTTAAAAAATGCTCTAGCGTGCCTTTCAAATCCGCAAGCGATATTTTCTCGCCGATGACCAACCCTTCTATCTGGTGAAATTGCACTTCATGGGTTGCGTCTGTCGCTTCTCTCCTGAATACTTTCCCGGGAACTATTATTGCAAACGGCGGCTTGTGATCTTTCATGAACCTAATCTGCACGGGAGAAGTATGCGTGCGAAGTACTTTTCCCGCTTCCTTCGGCGCAACCCAAAACGTATCCCACAAGTCACGCGCCGGATGATCTTTCGGGATATTAAGCGCATCGAAATTATGATACTCATCTTCCATCTCCGGCCCCAGCGCAACCTCGTATCCCATTTCAACAAAAATCCCCACCACTTCTCGTGTGATTTGCGTGAGAGGATGCAAGTGACCCTTCAACCCGTCTTTTTGGGAAGTTTCCATGTGTGTATTATGTCAGAAAATTCTCCATGAAAGTACTTGACTTTAGTTGTGGTATATGATTAACTACTTCCAGCACCGTTTAATGTTCGTTCACTCTTTATCTGGAAAAAATTATGGAAACTATACTCTCGTCGGTGTTCAATCTATTTCTACTTTGCACTTCTTACTTCTTGGGTTTATGGATAGGAGGAAAAATCGGTGAAGAGGCCAGTCTCGGTTTGCCGAAATATTTTTATGATCTTCTCCCTGGACAGTACGCTCTTTCAAGTTCTTTAGAAGGCTTCCCCGGCGAAGGAATGGTGTATAGTTATACCAAATTGATGTTCTTGCGGGTATCTCAAATACCCGGGGGCATAGATGTCGGGATGGATTTTGTTATTAAAAACAAGAAGGGCGGGAGCCGTCTGTGGATAATTACAGGCAAGCACGGGAAACCCATCCTAACACAGGAAGAAAAAATGGTCGGGGGTTAATACCGACCAATAAAAAGAGAGTGACCACGGCGCTGTGTGTGGTCTTTTTTTATTTATTGGAGCCGCCTCTCGGATTTGAACCGAGGACCTTCGCTTTACAAAAGCGTTGCTCTACCACTGAGCTAAGGCGGCAAGTCTGGATGCTGGACGCTAATTTCTGGAAGCTGATTAGTTATTTTCTTCTCGAGCTTGTCTCCTGATTTTGACTTTCATGATTTTCTTGTGCTCGGCGATATCTTTGAGGAAAAGTGAGACGGCTCCCTGCTTTTGTGAAGCCGCATTTTTTTGAACAAGCTTCTCTTCCATCTTCACCACCTGCCGACGCGTAAGCCCTTTGGCAGAGTCAAGCATCCTAGTCGCATGGAAAAGTACTCGGCCGGTCACGATAATGAAGAGCCGTTTCGTATGCTCTGTTGTCTTCTTCCACATCTCTTCCACAAGAAGCGCAAACGGAATCAACTGTTCGCGCGGAGCCACTCGCCCCGTTTCAATTTGCCAGAGGCGCACAAAAACCATCCCCGCAAGCGCAATGCCGGAAGCTATGAAAATTATAATGAGAGTAAGCATGTGCTGTTAAAGTTTATGAAATGAGATTCGCGAGCGGGACACTTCGTAGGAGCGCATTCTCTGTATTGACCTAGCGACGGAGAAGTCGTCCCCGAAGCAAATCTCATTTTATGTTATCTAACCGGTTGACGTAAACCTTACAAAGCGCGACACCTCCACCCGCTCGCCGAATTTCTGCATCGCGGAATCCAAAAGGCTTTGTATGGTCGCCGTCTCGTCTTTGATAAACGCCTGCTCCAGAAGCACCTTGGACTTCAGATAGTCGTCGAGCTTCCCTTGAAGAATTTTCTCGGCAATGTCCGCCGGCTTGCCTTTAGGTACTTCGCTCGAAAGCGCCTCTCTCACTTTCTCCATTTCGGCTTCCGGAATATCCTCACGCTTGAGATAGGCGGGTGCCGTCGCGGCAATGTGCATGGCGATATCGCGGCCAAGTTTCTTGAAATCCTCATTCTTCGCAACGAAATCCGTCTCAGCGGAAAGAAGCACTAGAGTTCCAACCGCATTTCCGCTGTGAATGTACGAAATGACGGCTCCGGCCCCAAGCGTACGGTCAGATTTTTTCCCTGAGATTGCGCTGCTGTGCTTGCGGAGAAGCACCAGTGCTTTCTCCATATCACCCCCCGCTTCTTCAAGCACCTTCTTGCACTGCATAACGGAAATGCCTGTCTTGTCGCGAAGATCTTTGATTTGCTCCGTGGTGACCATGGTAGTAATTATATCCTTTCCTCATTTAAATTTAAAGTTCTATCTCCCGCTGCGATATGCCTCGGCTACTTTCTCCGTGAAAAATCCAATGCTTGACACGGCTGAGTCGTTCGCGGGAATGGGAAAATCCGATGATTTGAGATCGCAATCAGAACTCATGAGGGCAATAACGGGAATGCGCATTCTCTCCGCCTCGCGCACCGCACTGTCCTCGCGCTTCGTGTCCACGATGAAAACGGCATCAGGCAGGCGGTCCATATTCTCAATTCCGCCAAAGAGCTTCATGAGGCGATCTTCTTCTCTTTCCATGAGGAGCCGCTCCTTTTTTGTATATTTCTCTAGCTCTTTTGAAATCCGCTTTTCGCGAAGTTCTTTCAGGCGGGCAATGCGTTTTTTAACCTCATCAAAGTTGGTAAACGTTCCGCCAATCCAACGCTCGGTCACATACGGCATAGAGAGAGACTCGGCAACATTTTTGATGATTTCCCGCGCCTCATTCTTGGTTCCGACGAAAAGCATCTTCTTCCCTCCCGCGGCAAGCCCCCGGACGGCGAGAAGCGCCTGCTCCAGATAGGTCTCCATCTTTTCAACGTCTATAATTTCCACGTTGTTCTTAGCGCCGAAAATCAAAGACTTCATAGAAGGATGCCGGCGGGTCCGAGAATACCCGTAGTGTGCGCCAACCTCAAAAAAGGCGTCAAATGCGCCCTTTCCCCCATTTGCTTTTTCGGCAATTTTCACCGTTGTTTCCGTACTATCCATTTTATTGAGTAGTGTCTACTCTACCAAAAAGCCGTAAAAAAAGCAAACTACCGATTACGATTATTGGTCAATGCCATCTATCAGCGCTTTGCCCTATCATGTTTTTTGTGGTATGTATACTACAGCTACTAAGGGCTCTTCCGAAAATAACTCCCCCATCTCGCCTCCAAATTTTCCCAAT
>CAZRNX010000057.1:0-4996 GCA_964601555.1 uncultured Candidatus Saccharibacteria bacterium
CCCTTGTAATGTATCTATTTTACAAGGATTTTTGGGTTGGCGTAAGTCCTGTTATTACGTGTGATTGTTCACATGCCGGTAGTAGAGCAACTTCACGGTCTCGGTGGCGGCGAGGTATGTGAGAGCAACGATGGCGATGAGAGTGAGGGAGTGGAGTGTTGGCGCGGTGAAGCCGAAAAGCGCCGCGCCAAAAGAAGTGAACGGAATCCAAACAGCAGCGATGAATGCGAAGAGAGAAAGCATTGCGATAACAGGAGGAAGAGGCGGAGCGTGCAGGAAGAATTTCCGCGAGCGGACAGAGAGAAGGAAGAGAAGTTCTGTTGCTACGCTTCCGATAAACCAGCTTGTTTGAAGTACTGCGGGGGCGTCCATATAGAAGAATGCAAAGAAAATAAAGTCAAAAACGGTTGAAACTATGCCGAGAACAGTTGCAAAAGAGGCAATGCTTCTCATGTTGTATTGTTTCGGACTGCGGAGCTCGCCTTTCTCAATAGTATCCGCGGATATTGCAATCATGGGGAAGTCGGAGAGAAGATTGAGAAGGAGCAGTTGGAGCGGGAGCATAGGAAGATAGGGAATGAGGAAAGAAGAAACCGCCACGGAATAGAAGTTGCCGAAGTTTGAAGAGAGCGTTGCTTGTATGTATTTCGTCGTGTTGGCGAACACTCGCCTGCCTTCTTCTATGGCCTCCACGATGATATGGAGAGATTTCTCCCGCAACACAATGTCGGATGCCTCGCGTGCAATATCAGACGCGCCAGACACAACGATGGCGACATTTGCGATCTTTAAAGCCGGGGCGTCGTTGATACCCTCGCCCAAGAACCCCACATTTTTTGTTTTCTGAAGCGTTTGAATAATGTCATATTTTTGCTTTGGCGAGACTCGCGCGAATACGTTGTATGTTTCCGCAAGACGTTGCTTCTCCTTTTCACCCGCTTTCTCGAAGAAGCTTCCGGTAATGACTCCCGAGGGAGTTGCCGCGAGGCCTATCGTGTGCGCGACAGCTCCGGCAACGGCAGGGCTGTCTCCCGTGAGTATTTTCACCTGCACACCCAAACTTTTAGCTTGCGAGATCGCCGATCTCGTCGTAGGCTTCAGGGGATCGATAAACGATATCAGTCCTGTGAACTCCAAGTCTTTCTCTTCGGCATTTGCGCAAGAATTCTTCCGAGCATCTTTCTTAAGCAACTTTTTCATTGCAACAGCGTAAACTCTTTTTCCTTCTTCGCCCTCTTTCTTTATCCATCGGGCGATTTCTCGTTTCGTATCGGCTTCAATATGCGCGCAATATTCAAAAACGCTTTCATAAGCGCCCCGTGCGATCGCGTATGTGCCCCGCCCGTTTCGGACAATCGCATTGTTCACCCGCCGCACCGGGTCGAACGGCGCCTCACAGAGCATCTCTGATTCGTACAAATCCTTTTTTTCTTTTGCCAAGAGTTTGTCCCAGAGCGCCGCGTCAAAAGAGTTTCGTACGAGTTCATCATCGTCTAAAATGGCTGGAGAGCCGAGTGTTGCGAAACGCAGGATCTTGTCTTTGTCCGCTTTCGGGAAAAATTCGCTCACCGTAAGGCGGTTTTCCGTAAGTGTTCCCGTTTTGTCGGTACACAGAACCTCAATACTCCCGATGTCTTCGATCGCGGAGAGCCGCTTCACCACGGCTTTGTTCTTCGCAAGTCTTGCGGCGCCTTTTGAGAGAGAGAAAGTGATGACGACCGGGAGCGCTTCAGGAATGACAGATACCGCAAGCGCTATGGAGAAAACTGCGAGTCCGAGGATATCAGCCTCGCCGCCTTTGATGAAAATATTTATGAGAAAAACAATTGCAAGCGTCGCGATGACAAGCTTCAGAATAAAGGAGCTGAATTTCGCTATTTCTTTCTCAAGGATGCTCACGCGGGGCGTTTCGGACGCCAGGCGCGCAATCTTTCCGAAGACAGTTTGCATGCCTGTCGCAAGCACGAGCGCCTTGGCGCTTCCTCCGACGACTGTTGTTCCCGAAAACCCGAGATTCTGCGCTTCAAATGGCTCTTTCGCCGCCGCTTTCATTGCGGGAGCGTCTTTCTTGATGGGAAGGGTTTCCCCCGTGAGCAGAGCCTCGTCAGTTACAAGGTCGTGTTCTTCAAGGAAGCGGACATCAGCGGGCACGATGTCTCCCGGTTCGAGGAAAATGATATCCCCGGGCACAAGTTCGTGGATCTCCACGCGCTTGCGGTTGCCGTCTTCGAGAACGGTTTCTGTTGAAACGAAATATTCCCGAAGAAGCGAGAGGGTTTTCTCTGACTTAAATTCTTGGTAAAAGCCAAGAGCCGTATTGATGGCGACGAAGATAAGCACCAATACGCTTTCCAGGTAATCTCCGAGAAGAAATGTGATTGCCGCAGCGCCGAAGAGAAGATACGTGAAGGGCGAATGGAACTGCCGCGCGAGGATCTGCACCCAATACACTTCACCCGCAGTTATTTTGTTCGCTCCATGGTAGGACAGCCTTTTCTTCCGTTCTTGCGAAGAAAGTCCGGAGTTTGAGTCGCTTGCTAGCCTTGAGAGGGACTCGTTTGGAGAGAGAAGAGTGTAGTCATAAATGTTCATCCAATTTTACGGAGCGAGAAGAAGATCAACATGTTCCTTATCGTCCATATGGAAGTGGAGTGCGTCCACGAAGTATCTGTATTGTCCGGGGGCTATACCGAGTCGCTCGGCAACATGGTGCTGGAGCGTGGCGAAGCGGCTTAAGTCAGGAAGGAGTCCGCGGTAACCATCCTGTTCGCGCGCATGCACATGGAGGGAGAGCGTGCTATCAGGAAGGTGGATATGAAACCACAGCGACTGCACAAGGGGGGGAGTATTGGCGTTCAGATCTTCCGACTGCCAGAGAGAAATAAGCGCATTCTGTCCAGCGGGATTTTCTTGCAAGTACTGTACGATAGAGTCTATCTGATTTTGGCTCCCATCGCCGTCACTGTCGTCCTCGCCGAAAAGCCGTTCTCTGTAAATCTGTCCCAGTTCGTCCTCATATTCACCACCAGACTCGCCCGTCACAAGGTACCGGTTGCCTTCAGAAATATCAGAAACAGGAAAATGATAGAGGTCGTCATAGTGCTCGTCCCTCGTATCTTCCACCTCAATCATGGCCGGCGAAACGCGGTACAAATTTCTCTCCGGGCTTTCCGTACCGTCGTCATAAAGACTGCGCAAGCTTTTTCGCCATGCGTGCTTTATATTTTTTTCACCGGCGTGAATCATGATGGATGTTTGTGTATAGAATTTGTTGCTTTCATTTTAGCATACTAAGAATTTGGGAAGAGAAGAGTTGTGGAAAAGTTTTTGCGTAAAATTCTACAAGATGTATACTAAGTGCATGAATAATGCAAAAAGATTTTTCTTTTTCTCTCCCCTTTTCGTTCTTCTGTATTTTCTATTCTCATCTTCGTTTGCGTATGCGCAAGAAGCCAGCTTTGCGCTTTCATTCACTCCGAGTTCCAGCACCATTTCTCAAGGAGGAGGCACAAGCGCGTCAATCAATATTACCGGAATAACCGAAAAATCTGTCGTGCTCGCTGTATCGCAGGGTCTTCCGGCGGGAGTAACAGTGAAGTTCAGCCCCTCGTCATGCAAAGCACCTTGCAATTCAATCATGACCGTCACCTCGACAGAGTTGGTTTCTCCCGGTACCTATACTATTCCCGTCGTTGGTGCGGTTGCAGGGGAAACCGCTACTGCGTCCTTCACCCTCACTATTAACGCTCTTCCGAAATTTAACTATTCCATGTCGCTTACTTCTTCCAGCGGCTCTATTGCTACGGGGGAAACTATAAACACGACGGTGAACCTCGATCAGCTCTCCGGCACGAGTGAGAGCGTCGTTTTAAGCGCTTCCGGAGCTCCGAGCGGCGTCGGTGTGAAATTCTCCGCTACTTCCTGCAAGCCACCCTGCAGTGTGACCGTTACGTTTTCGATTTCATCTGTGACAAGCGGAAATTATCCCATTACCCTCTCCGCCTCAGCCGGAGGCATTTCAAGGACGGCAACATACTACCTGGAGATAACACCCGTTCCTTTGTCTGATTTCTCATTCGCCGTATCGCCAAGTGCGAACGTCATCTTGAAGGGCGGAGCAGTAAGTCCGCTTATCAACCTCTCCCAACTTTCGGGGACGAGCCAAAATGTCACCCTCACTATCGGCAATCAGATCGCGAACGCAACGGTGAAACTTTCTCCCGCTTCCTGCAAACCCCCATGCAGTTCGGTACTCTCTATTGCCACAAAGGTGGATATCAAACCGGGGACGCATTCAATCAGTATATTGGGCGCATCGGGCGGCATAACAAGAAGTACCGCATACCAGCTTATCGTCATAGATCCGGCGAATCCCGGGGCTGTCATTGGAGGTACCGGCACAGTGGTCGTTGGAGGAGATGCTCTTTGGAAAACACTTCCGGCATACGTCTTCAGCCGGTCGCTCTACCGCACAATAAGCGGTGCCGATGTGGAGAAGTTGCAACAGTATCTTTCAGCTGACAAAAATCTTTATCCCGAAGGCATTGTCACCGGCTACTTCGGCGCGCTTACGGAGAAGGCGGTCGGGCGTTTCCAGCTTCAGTACGGCATTGTTGCTTCCGCGACGGCCGACGGCTATGGCATTTTTGGCCCCCGTACCAGGGCAAAAATGAACGCACTCCTTGCAAGGTAGCATATTTGCAGTAACTTTCCACACCCCGCGCCACAATCCGTGATATGCATGTCAACATGTCCCTCTCGGAGATCTCGGCATCCCACTCCACTTTCCCTTTCGGCCTCCCTGTCTTCTTCGACTTCAAGCCCGGGAGTCCCTCCTTGTTGTATTTCCTCACCCACTCGGTTACGGCTCTGGTGGAAACTACGAGTGTCCCTGCTATCTCGTCGCGATGTTTTCCGTTCTTTGCGAGGATGATGCCCCGGATCTTCGTCTCGTACTTCTCGTCTTTTGTTTTTCGTATTTCTTCTTGTAATCTTT
>CAZRNX010000058.1:0-4964 GCA_964601555.1 uncultured Candidatus Saccharibacteria bacterium
CCAAACAGCAGTACTTCGAAGCGGCTAATACCGAGCCGTTTGTTCAGATCAAGGGGAAGACGACGGGGCAAGAATTTTCCGTTCGTCAATTCACGTATGGCGCCCTCGTCCCCGACCAGAATCATCCGCTCTCGGCCGTCAGCGTATCTAATAATTCTCTCTCCATTGATCTTTGGGTTGGCTGTGCGTGGCAGTGCAGGTATTGCCATGTCCAAGGCACCTTCCAAGATCTCGCTGATGGAGGCACGATGCCGAAGAGTCCGCGGCGACGCAACCCGTTTTCAGTGGATCAGATACTGGACGAGTTGGTTAGACATCCGTTTTTCGTCGCCGATGAGACGATCATCAGCATCGGAACCGCGAGTACGGAACCGTTCGCGTCCGGATCGGTCGCCGACAGCACGTTTGAGATTATGGACGCTTTTGTCCGGCGGGGACTACGCAATCCTTTTTGGATCGTCACCAAGGGTGGCGTTCCGAAAGGAAGGAAGCTTGACTTCGCCAGAATCGTAAAAGCGACTCGCGGCCTCATGCTGTCGCTCTGTTGGGCCGACAATCCCGACACGATCGAACCAGCGCGCAACAACCGATTCCGCAACGCTGAAGAAGCGAAAGAAGCCGGTGCCACAATCGCTTGGTACATGCGCCCGATCGTTCCCGAGTGGAGCGGTGACCCCGACAGAATCGAAATGATGATGCTATGGGTCAAGAAGCACTACGACCAAGTGATTGATATGATCGTGCCGGGTGGTCTGCGTTGGACGGAGGGCATCGAAAACGGTTTGGTGGAAATCCACGGATTGCCGATGCCTGACATCCCTCGCGACGACAACGTGAAGGCTTTGCCTCAAGAGTTGATTGACACGATCGTCTCTCTGAGCAAAGAGCACTTCCCGGGTATTCCGGTGTATCTCAAATCGTCATGCGCCCTTACGCGAATGCTCAATATTCCAAGCATCATCTCGGTGCAGGCGTTTGCCCGGCGGGAGTGCGAAATGTCGCTCTGTCCCATCGCACAGCGGCAAATCTGCGCGCAGGGATCTATCCACAGGATGACGATCGAACGTGCCCAGCGGATCTTGGACCAATTGGGTATTCCGGCCATCGCTGTAGGATGGGATCCTCATCGCGGCTTGATCACCCAACCGGAGCTCAGCAAGTTCACCTACGCTATCAGGCAAACGGTGTTCAAACACCTGGCGAGGGAAGGAGGCGGGCGATGAACAACAAAACCGTTTCCGACCTTCAAGGAATCCTGCTTCGGTTGCATCGGTCTGACTTCATCCTGCGAGTAGGATTGGAGCGGGAGCAAAACGACGAGAACAAAATCGATCTTCTGGCAGGTTATGGCGAAGGGAATGCAGAGCGCCATCTCTCTCAAATCAAAACCTCACTGGAAGGTCAGTGGCCGGACGCGAATCTATCCATCTCTGATGATGCAGTCCGTTTTGATTTGGGCATTAGCTCCGGAGGGATCGCGGTATGCGATTCAACCAAGCTCGTCGAACGAATCAAGGAATGGATAGATGGCAAAAATCTGGCCGGTCAACATCGCCCCTGGGCTGTTGGTTATTGGTTGCCTGAAGCATTGTGCGAAGATCTCGCTACTGCAGAGGTTCTGTACGACGCTAAGGGTACCTACCAAGAGATCAAAAATCTCGTTGTTCCTTACCCGGAGTGTCTATCGCAAGCGATTGCGGCCACATGCGTTAGTGAGATTAGGCAAAAATCGGATATACTCAGCCGTCTGTCCCAAAAAGACAGAGCAATCGAGTTCGATCTTTGCCTTTCCGACATCGGCGCGGCGGTCGTAAGGTTTGCGTTTGCAAAAAGCCGGCGTTACCTGCGCGGGTTCCGTTCGCTCGCTCGACAAGCAGTGTTTCTCCAACCTTCGGACTTCGCCTTGTATGAGCTTGCTTCCAGACTCTTGCATGAGGAAGGAACAACTCATATCTTAGAGGAGATTCGAAGACAACTCTGACCGGAGGCATGCGGAAAAGTATGCCTCCGTTTTTTATTGATAATGTAAGAAAAAATTGCTACAATTTTAACAAACAATATGAACCAAGGAATAATTATTCTTACTTCAACAGGATTGTCAGCCGAACCAGTCCGGCGCGCGTCGGAAAAATTTTTTGACTCATTGCCTCATAAGTCTGTCGCCATTGTGACCACAGCGGCCGAAGGGAAAGAGAATAACAAGTATTCAAAACTAGCCAAGTCGCAATTTCGGGATCTTGGTTTTAGTATTATTGATTTTATCGATATTGAGAATGACCCGCAAGCAGATTTTTTAAGATACAGCGTGATTTACGTCTGCGGCGGCAACACATTCAAACTGTTGAAGTATGCTCGAGAAACGAATTTCAAAGACGCGATAATAAAATTATTTGAGCGTGGCGGAATATATATTGGCGTAAGTGCGGGAGCAATTATACTCGCTCCAACAATTCAAATTGCGATTTCGGTAGACCCGGAACCAAATGAAGTTGGCATCACAAATTTGGAAGGACTTGGTTTAATTGATTTTGAAGTTCATCCCCATTATGACCCATCTCACGATAAAGAATTGATTGCTTATCAAAAAACCACAGCAAATAAAGTAGTTAGAATTTCAAACTCTCAAGCCGTAATCATAACAGGCACAAAACAACAAGTTATAGGATAAAGAAAAAGAGGGTGAAGAATTACACTTCACCCCCCCAAGGTTACGCAAGGAGCTGGAGGATTTTACTCCGTCCCAGCGTTTCAAAGAGCCAACCAATCTTCGGCCCGCGATCTTGTCCTATTACATACCGATAGAGTTCGGCGAAGAGATCGCCAGCCTTCACGCCGGCGCTCTTTGCTGTCTCGTGAACGGCATTGTGGATTGCTTGAGCCTCCCAATCTATCTGCTGAAGATTAGATCGGAGAGTATCAAGCGTTGGACGTAGATCCGCTCTGGCATCGACGACGGGATCACCCGGCTCTCGCATCCGAATGCGGTAGTGTTCACCATAAAGTTCCAGCCATCTTCTGATGTACTCGAGATCGTCCTGCGTTACCGGAACGCTCGCGTTTTGATATGCTCGCGACCGCCGCAGAACTTCAAGAGTAAACTCCGGCTGGAACTGCGAAAGCTGGGCAACCAACGTCAGATGGTCAAACGGATAGGTCACAAGCGACGGACGAATATCAACGATGGATCCGACGATCGTTGCGCTCTCAGCGTAAGTGCCGCCTCGCTCCATGGTGTCGCGAAGCAAACGAGTCTCTTCCAGCAAGGTGGTCTCCGGATCAAACGGAATGGTTACGGTTGGATCCCTTCTCGCAAGCATCCACCAGATGATTTCCGGCGGATACGCCGTCGCGAGTTGAGTGATAGAAATCGCCCTGCCAGATGAAGAGTGCATCGCTCCGCCAGCCTTGAAATGAACCCACCCGTACGGAACGGGAACCGGCGCCTTGATGCCGTAGATTCTCTCGGCGAGAATCTGGCCCGATTCGTACGAACCTCCAGCTGCGGCATGGTCGTGACCGAACGGTTCGACCGTAACGCCGAGGTGTGCCCACCGCATCGGCCAGTCGCACCGCCAGATGAGCTTTCCACCTCCGGCTTGAAGGTTAATCTCAAACTTCTCACTACACACATCACAATGAATCGACAGAATACTGCCGCTCATTGCGATAATGCGCGTTCGCTGGAGAGAAAAGCACCTTGGACATTCCGGCTGGAACGGCCAACTCTCCTTGACCTTCCGCGGAGCTCCTCTGCCTCCTCCTGCGACTTCGTCGAGTATTTCCTCGACTTCCTCGCGAGCGACAAGCGTCTTCTCCACGAAATCGGAGAATCTTCCTGAATTGTACATTTCGCTTGAGCGGATCACTTCCGGCGCGATGTTGAGTGCCGCGAATCCATCAAGGAGTTCCTGCAGGAAGTGACCTGCGTAGCTGTCATGGCAGCCGTAAGGATCGGGTATCCTATACAAGGGACAACCGACCCAGCGGCTGTAGTCGGGCGAAAGGAACGGGTACACCTTTCTCAAAGGATCCATGTCATCGGCGAAAGCGATGAACCTCGTCTTGCCGCCACTTCTCTTTACTGCGTGATCAATGAACGCGGCCGTAAGAAATTCACGGCTGTGTCCGACGTGAACCGGACCGGACAGTGAAATGCCCGACCCTATCACAACAATTTCTCCGGGGCGCACTCTTTCGAGAGCGCGTTGTGCAGCAACTTCAGACCAGTGCATTTTGTTATCCTCCTTTCAGATAGCTGATGTTTTCTGTGATTTGTTCTTCCGTAGTCATACCGATAACCGCGGATGTGTTTAGCGACACGGCCTCCCGCAAAATTTCTTTTGCGGTGTAGCCCGCTTTGAGAAGTTTCCCTTGACGAAACAAGCTTCGGAGCAGAACCTCCTTTTTCAACTCAAGGAGATCGGGTAGCTGATCAAGCACCCACCGCTCTTGCGGATTAAAAGGGGCTTCTATCATATCAAGATACGGCAGAACCGCATCATCAATGTGCGCGTTGAAGCTGTTCGGCAGAGAAATCCCAACCCGACTTACTAGACCGCCCCTCTTCAAATCATCGAGCGCCGCCATGATTTCGATGGCATCTGATGACCAAGAAGGTTGCCAATTGTGCAGAAGCACGGCGTTGATGGAATCGCGCCGCAATCTTTTCAATGACTCCTCTACGCTCCGATGGATTAAGGCCGGCGTGTAAAAGTCATGAATCAAAGCGGGTGAATCCAACGCTGGTTTAGACGTGGCCGGAATTTTGGTTACCACTATTGCTTCTGACGGCAGGCAAGCACCCAGAATTTCCTCCACCTTTCCGTCTCCGTACACGGCCGCCGTATCAAAGCGACGTATACCGGATTGTAGAGCGAAATTCAGAAGCGTTTCTATCTGCGAACGCGATAGTTGCTTGAACTGTCCGCCAAACTGCCAGGTGCCTAAGTAGAGACGATTAAACC
>CAZRNX010000059.1:0-4950 GCA_964601555.1 uncultured Candidatus Saccharibacteria bacterium
AAAGGTACGGCTTATCAACGGCCATCATTCCCCCGCTAAGGGCTCTTCCGAAAATAACTCCCCCATCTCGCCTCCAAATTTTCCCAATCTCCGACTTTTCTTCCGTCAAAAATCTTTCACTGCAGCTGCTGCTGCACCTCAAGATTTTTTCAGTCAGAAAAAATCGAATCTTGGAAAAATTTGAAACCGAATCTGGAGAAGTTATTTTCGGAAGAGCCCTAAGATGTTCTCTGTTGACATTCCTCCGCGTTTCAACTAGCGTTAAGAAAGGAAATTACTCTCACGTCCAATTCGGACAGGGGGATTTATGGTTGTAGAACTTTGTAAAATATCTCAACCGCCGCAGTTTTTGCAACTGCTTCGGCCGGACGGCACGCTCTACCCGCATGTGTCGCAAGATAGATGGTATGGAAGTCTCGATGAGATCGTCTCTCTCTACGTGCACATGTTCCGAGGAAGGCAATTTGGCATGGCCGCTCGGTCGCTTAAAGCGAAAGGGCTCATTGGGACGTTTCCTTCTGCTGAAGGACAAGAAGCTCTTGACGCGGCGCTCATAAGTGCAATGCGTCCGGAAGATATGGTTCTTTTTTCGTATCGAATGGATACCTATCTTTTGGAACGCGGTGTTCCTGCGGAACAGATCTATCAATACTGGGGAGGCGACGAGCGAGGAAGCGTATTCCCGAAAGGCATCGGCGCGTATCCGTTCTCCATTCCTATCGGTACGCATACCACGCTTGCCGCGGGAGTAGCGTATGCAAAGAAACTCGACAAAAAGACGAGTGTCGTCGTTTGTATTGTTGGTGACGGGGGAGCGTCAAAGGGAGACTTCTATGGGGCGATGAACTATGCCATGCTGTTTTCGCTTCCGATAGTTTTTGTCATAGCGAACAACCAGTGGGCGATATCAACCCCGAGAACGAAACAGTCAGCCGGGAGAACACTCGCGCAAAAAGGCATAGCTGTGGATATACCGGAAGATCGCTGTAGAGTGGTAGACGGGAATGACATCTTTGCGCTTAGGCAGACTCTCTTCGATGTGATAGAGAACGCGCGAGAAGGCGGCGGGCCGAGCGTAATAGAAGGCATTACCTACCGTCTTGCGGACCACACAACCGTGGACCATGCCAAGAAATACCGCGACCCGAAACTTGTGGAAGAAGCAAGGAAGCTTGACCCGTTATTGCGACTCCACCGCTTTTTAGAAAGGCATGGGATGTGGAACATGAGAAAAGAGGAAGAACTTTCTGCCGAGACCAAAGAGTGGCTTAAGGGCGTTATAACGCGATACAAGGCGATAGAGCCATGTCCCGTGTCGGACTGCTTCACATACCACTATGCGGCCCTGCCGCCGCATCTGGAAGAGCAAATGAAAGATGCGGAAGAGTGGCACAAAATAATCCTAGCGGAAAGAGCGGACGAGGATACAAAGAAAGCCTACGATAAAAAAGCGGAAGCAGTGAAAAAAGAGGGGAGCGCGATCAGTCTTCCGGGAGAAACGCCGGGAATGAAAGGCCGCACCATGCTTGAGGGCATCAATTTAGCTCTCCATTACGAAATGAAGAGAGACCCCCGTCTCATAATGCTTGCTGAAGACATCGGTCACGGCGGGGTTTTTGGAGCCACGGCCGGCCTCTATGATTTGTACGGCCGAGAGCGGGTTATTGATGCCCCGCTTGATGAGGCGTCGATTATTGGAGTTTTGATAGGGTATGCGACACAGGGAAACAAAGCTATTGGTGAAGCACAGTTCTCCGGCTTCGCGCTTCCAATGGTGGATCAGCTAGTCAGTCACGCTTCTCGCTTGCGCAATCGTACGCGAGGGCAGATCACCTGTCCAATAGTTTTGAGGACGCCGTGTTACGGAGGTATCGGCTCTCCGGAGCATCATTCCGAAAGCATTGACTGGCTGGCCCACTTTCCCGGACTTAAAGTTGTCGTGGCTTCATCGCCCAAGAGAGCGTACGGCCTCCTGCTCGCGGCGATACGAGATCCCGATCCGGTGATATTTTGCGAGCCGACGGCTCTCTATCGGAAATTCAGAGAAGAATTCGAGGACGACGGCGTGGCGCTTCCGATAGGGAAATGTTTTGTTCTTTGCGAAGGCACAAATGTCACGATTGCGGCCTATGGCGGTATCGTGTATGAAACCCTTGAGGCGGCAGACCGACTTGCACAAGAAGGAATATCAGCCGAAGTGATAGATGTCGCAACACTTGCTCCGCTTGATATGGAGACCATTCTCAAGTCAGTGGAAAAGACAGGACGATGCGTTATTGTTCATGAGGCGCCGAGGACCTACGGATGCGGAGCGGAAATCGCGGCCGGACTTGCCGAACGCGGACTTCTTTCTCTACTCGCACCCATTGAGCGAGTGACGGGGTACGATATTATTATGCCGCTTGCAAAAATGGAGGCATTCAATAGGCCGACTGTTTCTCGCATCATCGTGGGGGTAAGAAAAACGCTTGCGTATGCGTAACATCGCATCATAGGGAAGAAATATAATTTCCGGCCATGTTTTCTCGACGAGGGAAGACGAGGGAAACTGGCCGGATTTTTATATCACACCAACTTATGGGGGTTGTGGTTGGGACACATCTTGTCCGAACACCTCTCGGGAATAGTCTTCATCCCCTCCATCATAAGCGAATTGCACATGGGGCAAAGATTACCGGTCGGTTTCGCTTTGATCGCGTATTTGCAATCGGGATAGTTGTTGCATGAATAGAAGATCCCGTATCGTCCACGTCGCTCGGACATTTCGCCGCCCTCTCGTCCTTCTTTCGCGCACACCGGACACTTCACGCCGGTGGTGTTTAATTTCGCGCTCTCGTCTTTCTGAATAAATTTACACTTGGGATAATTCGAGCACGCAACAAATCTTCCAAATTTTCCATCACGTTCAACAAGGGGACTCCCGCATTTGGGACACGGCGCACCCGTTTCTTTCGGGCCCTCTAGCTCGCTTCCATCTTCCATGCGCGCGCCAGTACAGTTGGGGAACCGCGCGCAAGAGAGAAACTTGCCATTCTTGCTTAACTTGAGGATCATATCGCCGCCGCACTTGGGGCAACGCATTTCTTTTGGAGCGGGACCGAGGTTTCCTATTTTCTCGACGCTTTTTGTTTTCGCTTTCACATCTTTTGCGAATGGCGTATAGAAATCCCGAAGAGTTTTCTCATACTCGCGTTCTCCGTTCGCAATCTCGTCGAGCTCATTTTCCATTTCTGCCGTAAAAGTATCGGAAATAATGTTGCCAAAATTATTTTCCAAGAATTCGCTCACCACCTCACCGGTGTCGGTGGGCTTAAGCGCCTTGCCTTCTTTCGTTGTATACTCTCGATCCGTAAGCGTTTTAATAATAGAGGCATAAGTAGACGGCCGGCCGATGCCCCGCTTCTCCAATTCTTTCACCAGTCCCGCCTCTGAATATCTGTTCGGTGGTTCTGTTTGTTTTGCCAGAGAGTGTGCTTCTATAAGTTTCAGCGAATCGTTTACAATAACTTTCGGTAATTCCACATCTTCGTCTCGCGCGGCAGGATCAGCCAAGAGCCAGCCGGGGAAGAGCAGGCGGGAATCAGTAGCAGCAAAATCTGGAATATCTTTAGTAGAAATGTTAGCAACAATTTTTGTCTTCAAGAATTTGGCATCTGCCATCTGTGATGCAAGTGCTCTGGCGCGAATAAGAGCGTAGAGCGCTTCGGCCTCTCTCGTCGCCCCAGCTTTCTTCACACCCGCATGCGAGGGGCGGATAGCTTCATGGGCTTCCTGCGCGTTTTTGGATTTCGTTTGATAATTTCTCGGCGAACTAAATTCCTTCCCAAACTCTTTTGCGATGACTCCAGCCATTTCGCCGATAGCCTGCGAACTCAAGTTGGTGGAGTCCGTGCGCATGTACGTTATATGCCCGGCTTCGTAGAGCTTCTGCGCAACCTGCATCGTGCGCGATGGAGAGAATCCCAACCGCGTGCTTGCCGCTTGCTGAAGCGTAGAAGTGGTGAAAGGCGGTCGCGCTGTTCGCTTCGCTTCGCTTTCTTTCACGTCTACGACATACCACTTGCCGCTCTTCGCTTTTTCAAAAATATTTTCCGCAACTTTTCCATCTCTTGGTTCTTCAACGCAAGTCACCGTAAACTTTTCTTTCTTCGCTGTTTCCACATCAGCAGAAAGCATCCAATAATCTTCCGGAACGAACGCCCTGATTTCACGTTCACGTTCGCAGAGGATTCGGAGGGCAGGAGATTGTACGCGCCCGGCCGAAAGTCCGTATCGCAATTTTTTCCAAATCAAACCCGAGAGATCATACCCCACAAGACGATCAAGCACGCGTCTTGCTTCCTGCGCGCGGCGCAAGTTCTGGTCAATCGCCCTCGGGTGAGCAATTGCTTCAAGCACCGCCTCTTTCGTAATTTCGTTGAACGCAATGCGCTTGATTTTCTTCAATCCCGCCGCTTCCGCAACATGCCACGATATCGCTTCGCCTTCGCGGTCGGGATCGGTCGCGAGAAGCACTTCCTCCGCGCTTGCCGCTTGCCGTATGATATCGTCCACCACCTTCTCCTTGCCTTTGGAAATTTCATAATGCGGCACGAAACCCGCCTCGATATCAATCGCGTTCTTATTGCTCTTAGGAAGATCCCTAATATGCCCAACGGATGCAATCACCTTGTACCCGGGTCCGAGATATTTCGAGATAGTCTTCGCCTTCGCGGGGGATTCTACTATTACCAATTTCATAGATTTAACTAAATACTATAGAATAAAATATTTTGCAAATTTTGTTGCAGGCGAGACGTTAAAAGTAATCATACTTGAAAAGAAAGATATGCACAAAAGAATCGACCGCCTCGTAAGGCGGCCGGCACTCACTCATCGGCCTTCGGCGGCATAATCTAGAGTATGCCTTCACTCGATAGCGAGAGGTGTGAGCAGTCACGTAATCGGGAG
>CAZRNX010000060.1:0-4881 GCA_964601555.1 uncultured Candidatus Saccharibacteria bacterium
GTCTTATCTTTTTTTGAATCCAAAAACAATTTACCAAAGATATTTCTAAAGCAAAAACGCTCCGGGAAGATTTGATTGATTTTTTGGAAAAGCGAGAAAAGATAACCCGCAAAGCAGTTGAGAAAAAGGTTTTGATCGTTACTTCTCATAAGGATCATAAAAAGAATGTTTTGGAATTAAAAAATGTCGATGACAAAGATAATCCGGTTGAGTGGTTCAAAAGGAGAGGATGTAAAGAAATGGCAGTTATTTCTTATTGGTCAGAAGCTGTTGAATGCTGAGGCAACAGGGTTAATACAAGCCGCCCTGCCGACGTAGTCGGCAAATGCAAAGCCACCGGACATCAGTCCGGTGGCTGTTTACTTTCTATATATTTCTCGGAGCGATTCTTCGTGGTGCGCTATGACCAGGTCGGGCCTCGGACATCCCTTGATGCCGAAAAACCCCATTCCTTCCCAGTCGAGCGGGCAAACAAGGATTTCCCCTATCCTCGCCTCGACAGAGATCCTATCGGCCAGCGCCGCGTTTATCTTCCTTATAAGTGGCGAAGAACCACATTTCAAGTCCATATTCGCACACGGGATATTGAGTATAGCCGTCACAAACAGTTCTCCATCTCCATAGAAGACAACGTCCTTCACTGCAGGCACTACTTCTTTGATAATCGCCCCCGCGGCTTCTGTGGGGAGCTTTATCCCCGTTCCTCGACAGACAACCCCTTTCCTGCCCGAGATAGTTATTCGTCCGACCCGATCGACTTCTACCGCGTCGCCGGTAGAGAAGTCATTTTCGGAGGTGGATCCGTCCGCGTAGCCGATCATGCCGAAGCCGTTCAACAGATCAAGGACGATCTCGTAGCCTTCGTCGGTCTTTTTCACAGACGCGCCGCTTCCGGCAAAGAGGGTACCAACCGTTTCGGGGTGGTTGTTTTTTGGGTCGTTTACCGAAAGGATGCCTCCCTGCGATAATCCGTAGCCGTTCAATACCGTGACCCCCAATCCGCACAGGAGCTTTGCAAGGCGCACACCGAGCGGCGCTCCACCGCACACTACATAACGGACTTTCCCGCCAAAAATCGCCTGTATTTTTTTAGCGGCGATATTTTTTCGAAAGATGAATCCGAAAATTCTGCAAAGCATGGCACATTTCCAATACCCTTCGCGTCGAAGAGTGTATTCCCACCAGCCCAGCCACGAGTACGCGTAAAGCACAAGCCGTCGAGTGAGTGTTTTCGCTTTCTCGATAACTCCTTCCCACACTTTTTCCAAAAGCCGCGGGACGGCAAGGACAATCGTCGGCTCATTCTCCTCCATCTCTCTCCGAATATCGCCTTTCTTTCCGCTCGGGATTATTCTCATTGCTCCGACTGACATCGGAACTAGGAGTCCGGCGATGAAAGAGAATATGTGGAAATCGAATATCGGCGAATAGAACCTATCATCGCGAAATGCCGGTATGAGTTCAAGAATAGCGCGAATATTTCTCGCCATGCGCTCATGAACGTGTACCGGATCCTTCGGCTCACCCGTCGTCCCCCCCGTGAAGAAAATGGCAGCTCGGCCTTCCGGACGCGCGAAAGACTTGAATCTCAATTCAAGAGAATTACGGAACCCCCTGTTCATTGGATCGAGCGTGAGTGTCTTTATGCCGCCTATATCGGTATTCTCGAAGGAGAGAACAAGAACGACGCCCAGGCGGGCGAATATTTTCCGAAGCCAGCTTTCTTTTTCCGCCGGATTTACCAATACGGCCGTTGCGCCGAGCCCGACAATCGCCATGAACGTTGGAAGATATTGCCATGAATACGGCAGTACCAAGGCGATCCTTTTCCCGCGGCATTTTTCCGCGCCGCCGAGACACTGCTCGAGCATTCTCTGTATTTGCGCGGCTCGCCCATACACGTCACGCCACATTACGGTCCGCCATCTGAAATTTCCATCGTGGAAAATATACGCGATATTCGCGCTATGGGCGAATACTGTTTTTACAAACATATCGGATAGAGTACGGGTGTCCATGAAGGTCTGCCTCCAGATGAATTTTAGACTTCAATTAACTTGACTGCACTTTTTATATCATACCCTGCTGGCATTGTACAGCGGCAAAAAATTGCGTTCATTATAAATTTACTTATAATGATGTGATACGAGAAAATGCTTTTCGTAATTTTTTATTTCTTTTATTCATAATTCATAATCCTCCTCAAACATGACTCAGCTTCGCATACCCGGCCCCACGCCTCTTCCGCCCGAAGCGCGGCGAGCGGCGGGACGGCAGATGATTGGCCATAAGAGCGCAGAATTCAGAGACATGTTTCTCCGCATTACGGAGAATCTCAAGAAAATTCTCGAAACGGAAAATGACGTTCTCCTCTTCACCAGTTCCGGCATGGGAGGGCTTGAAGCGGCGGTAGTAAACCTCTTTTCTCCGAAAGACAAGGTGATTCTCTTTTCCATCGGCGAATTCGGCGACCGATTTGCCGACGTGTGTACTGCGTACGGGCTGAATCTCCTGAAAATCCGGTTCCCGGCGGGGAAAGCGGCGGATGTCCAAAGCGTAGAGCGCGCGCTCAAAGAGCATCCGAATGCCAAGGCGATTCTCATTCAGCACAACGAAACGTCCACGGGCGTTACAAATGATGTTGCAGCCATTGCATCTGTGGTGAAAAGAGCGAAGAAACTTTTCATTGTCGACGCGGTAAGTTCGCTTGGAGCCATTCCTCTCAAGACCGACGAGTGGGGGATAGATGTCGTCATCTCCGCGTCACAGAAAGCGCTCATGGCTCCGCCCGGGATAGCTCTCGCATCCGTTTCGCGCGAAGCGTGGGAGGCTCACAAACGCGCGACATTGCCGCGATACTATTTTGACTTCTCGCTCGCGAAGGAATTTGCCGTGAAAGGATTCACGCATGCAACCCCTTCGGTCTCAACACTCTTCGCGCTCAATGTGACGACGCCTATGATAGTGAAAGAGGGCATGAAGAAAATATTTGCCCGGCATGAGAGGATCGCGGCGATCGCAAGGGATTCACTCAAGCGTTCCGGCTTCCGCCTTCTCGCCGACAAAGAATGCGCGTCTGCGACCGTTACGGCTGCCATGCTACCCGAGGGGATGGAGGAGCATACAAGCGCATTTATCAAGCTCATGAAAGAGAAGTACCGCATTATTGTCGCGTCCGGCCAGGGAGAACTGCAAGGGAAGATCTTCCGCGTCGCGCACATGGGCTTTGTGAATGAGAGGGAGATCCGCGCCGCAGGAAAGGCGCTTGATGAGGGATTGAAGGTTTTACAGAAAACAAAATGATGAAAATCCTCATCACCGACAAACTTTCGAGAAAAGGCATAGATATGCTCCGCGAGCATTTTGACGTTGATGAGAAGCTTGATTTGTCGCCGGAAGAACTCATCCGCGCAATTTCCGGACATGAGGGAATAGTCGTGCGAAGCAAGACAAAAGTAACGGTGAGCGTAATTGAAGCGGGGAAGAAACTCAAGGCAATCGGACGTGCAGGAATTGGCCTCGACAATATTGACGTATTGGCCGCGACCGCTTCGGGCATTTCGGTTTTCAACGCGCCCAAGTCAACAGGGCGTTCCGTTGCGGAACATGCCTTTGCGCTTATGTTCGCGCTTGCACGGCGTATTCCGTCGGCGGATCGATCGCTTAAAGACGGTCGGTGGGCGAAGAGTGAATTTGAAGGCATAGAACTTTTTGGGAAAACTTTGGGCATCGTCGGGCTCGGGAATATCGGAAAGATCGTCGCACGGATCGGATCCGCACTTGGCATGCGCGTGATCGCTTTCGATCCGCACGTTGCGCTTGAGAATGGCGTTGAGATCATGTCGCTTGAGAGACTGATAGAAGAAGCCGACTTTATCACCGTCCATGTTCCACTTGTTCCCGCGACAAAGGGACTCTTTGGGGAAGCTGCCTTTCGCACCATGAAGCCGGGAAGCTTTCTCGTAAATACGAGTCGTGGCGGGATTGTTGATGAGAAAGCACTCTTTACTGCTCTTCAAAATGGAGAGATTGCCGGCGCCGCACTCGATGTTTTTGCACAGGAACCGCCGACTGACTCGCGCTTCATGTCAACCGAAAATCTTATCACGACGCCTCACATCGCCGCTTCAACCCGCGAAGCGCAAGAGAGGATGTCCGAAGAGATTGCACAGACGCTCATAGATTATCTCATCCACAAGACTCCCATTTCTCCCGTAAATCCGGATGCTCTCGCGAAAAATATCGTTTAATAATGCCATACCATATTTACCAGACCACAGGTTTTGTCATCGGCTCGACGCCGTACGGTGAGGCGGACAAACTGGCATTTTTGTTTACCGAAGATCTTGGTTTGGTTCAAGCTGTGGCGAAATCAGTACGAAGCGAGAAATCGAAACTGAAGTATTCTCTCCAAGACTTCACTTACGTGCGCGCTGATCTTGTGCGCGGGAAAGAAGTGTGGCGCGTGACGGATTCGCAAGAAATCGCGCGGATTTCCCCAAACAACGGTCCCGAAAAAGCGCGCACGCTTGCGGGAGTTTTCTCTCTCCTCAGGCGCTTCATTCACGGCGAAGATCGCGACGACGAGACTTTTCGCATCGTCCGCGACGTTTTCTTTTTTCTTTTACGCGAAAAAGTTTCGCCCGAAGAATTAAAAAATCTTGAGATTCTCGCCGCGCTCTGCGTGCTCTCTTCTCTCGGCTATATAGAGTACGGGGACTTTACGGAAGGGAAGTTCACGCAAGAAACGCTCGCCCTTTTCGCTCCCCATCGCACTGAAGCGCTGAAAAAAATAAAACAAGCGCTCACCGAGTCGCATTTGTGAACAGCGTCCTTGACAAAGATTTCTCACTATGCTAAGCTATAGTTAGCAATTGTAAC
>CAZRNX010000061.1:0-4694 GCA_964601555.1 uncultured Candidatus Saccharibacteria bacterium
AAGATGCGGGAGCTTTCGGACTCAAAACAAGTATTGGTCATTACCGGCGCCAGGCGAAGCGGGAAGTCGTATCTTATGAGGCAATTTTCTCATGACCTGACATCTCGTGGTACCGCAAAGAAGAATATCCTTTTTGTGAACTTCGAAGATCCACGCTTCGTTTCTCTCGACGTGCGCCTTCTTGATGAAATTTTTTCGGCATATCGGGAATTTTTGTGTCCCGTCGGGAAGCCGTATGTTTTTTTGGATGAGGTGCAGGAAGTTACGGGATGGGAGAAATGGGTGCGTACGATGCATGAGACGGACAGAGCGCATATCATTATCTCCGGATCGAATGCCCGCCTCCTTTCCCGCGAGCTCTCAACTCTTTTGACCGGCCGCCACCATGACATGGTCGTATATCCGCTCTCTTTCCGCGAGTACTTAAGTTTCACCGGAGGGGATGCTCTCCCAACTCCTGCAATTTTGAACATTTCGGCGCCGGAACTCTCCGGCCATTTCCGCGAGTATATTTCTCACGGCGGATTCCCCAGCGTCGTATTTGAGTCCGCGAAAGAGCAATTTCTTCTTTCTTTCTTTGCCGACATGGTGGAGAGAGATCTTGTGAAAAGATATCGCATTCGAAAGCCGGAGAAAATGAAAAACATGCTCAAGTTCTACATGAGCAATATTTCGACTCAAGTGACATGGAACAAAACCGCGAAGTTTCTTGAAATATCCTCCGATACCGCCGAAAAATTCTCTTCGTATTTCGAGTCGGCATATTTCGTTTTCTTCCTCAAGAGATTTTCGTTCAAGGTGCGTGAACAGGAGAAAAGCCCTCGAAAAGTATACAGCATAGACACCGGGCTCGCGCGCGCCGTCGGCTTCCAGGTAAGCGAGAATATCGGCCGCATGGCGGAAAACGCCGTGTTTTTGGAATTCTTGCGCCGGAGTGCGAACGATCCCTCACTCGAGCTTTTTTACTGGAAAGATGAATATCATCGTGAGGTTGACTTCATTTCGCGAAATCGGAACGGGCTTTCGGCTTTTCAAGTGTGTTGGAATATGGACGAGAGGGAAACGCGCGAACGGGAGATCAAATCGCTCTTGAAATGCCTTGACGCTCTCGAACTTTCAGATGGAACGATTATTACCGAAGAGGGGGATGGCGAAGAAATTATACGAGGCAAAACAATTCATTATGTGCCGCTCCGGCAATGGCTTCTTGAGGACTAATCTTTCGCTGCATCCGACACCTCAAGATACTCAATATACTCGACGTAAATCTTTGCCCGTTCGCGAAGATCGGGGTCCGTTGAATTTTCTGCGATAGCCTGCCAGATCTGCTTCGTTTCTTCGCGTGCATTCTTGCCCGTGCCGTAGGTCTTGGCGACTCTCGAAATATTCTCCGGAGCACCCGGGGTCGCGGCGGCAAGATCGAAATATTTCGCGGCATTCGCTCGGTCTTTGAGCATATGGTAGGAAGTGGCGAGATAATAGGGGATGCGCCAGTCAGGTTCTGCATCTACAATACCTCGCTCGCCGATTTCGACGGCCTTTTGCATCTCTCCGAATTCGGGGAGCATAATAGCCGCGAAAGCATAGGGGTAGCTCCATCTCGGGTCGAGAGCATTCACGAGACGGATATCGTCTGCGAGCGTTTGATTTTTCTTTCCCTCGCCGAGCCATGTGTATACATCTTGCGTAATTTTTACCCACATGAGTGATGCCGAGGCGCTGTGAAGTCCCAAGTCAGCCGCTCGCACCACTGGCGCTGGAAGAGAAGTGAGAGGCACGGGGGGACGTTCAGCGCGAGCATCTAAATAAAAGTATTGGGAGGCGAGGGTGAGGAGAAAAAATACAATAGCAAGTACTGCTCCTCTCTGGCCTTCGGCTATTTCCCCCCTGCCAGGGGAAGATGGAATTTTTGCGCGCGTGCCCTCCTCCCCTGCCATGGGGAGGAGTTGGAGGAGGGGGCTAAAAAAATTTTTCATAATTCTCTTTTCTTAAATATCATCGCCGCGAGTGTGAGTGCGAGCGCTGTGCCGAGAACGGCATACAACAGCGTGTACACTATTTCAGCCGAAGAGATTGCAAAATTATATATAATGTCATTCCTGATATTGAATTTCTCAAGATTGGGAAAGAGATATGAAAAGGCGGTTGCAACTTTTCCCAGCGCAGGGTTTATCTTCTCTGCCATAAGTACGAGTGTTGTGAGCGAGTGTCCAGCGTACAGAACTACGACAGACGCTATGGTCGCGAGTATGGGACGAAGAAATGTGGAGAGGAAAATAATTATGGCGATGAATACCGCACTTTCAAGAAGTTGGAAGAAAATTGCCAGAAGACTCCCGGCGCCAAAACTTTCGGTCTTCATATAGAGCGACGCAAAATAGGCGAGAGAAAGAATGAAAATAGCAATAGCAATGGTCGCGAAAAGCCCCAAGAATTTCCCCGCAATGACCGATCCTCGGGAAATAGGGCGCGAAAGGACGAGATGGAGCGTTTTTCTCTCTGCTTCTTTGGACAGAAGCGTCGCACTAAGGAAAATTATGATGAACGTCCCGAAGAGATAGAGGCCGCCCAAGCCAACGCTTGTGAGCACCCGGCGTTCCTCTCCGAGCGAAGCATCGCTCAAAAAGAAGAGAATGACGGTGAAGAAGACGGCGAAACAGAGCACGCCGTACAAGGTCCGGTCGCGCGCCGTTTCTCTGAAAGTATTTTTTGCGATGGCGATAATGTGTTGCATATTATTTTCGGAAGAGCCCTAAGCAGTTCGGGGGATGTGTTGCATAAGTTTTTCTACTATTTCTACAAACCTCTCTTCAAGCGGAATGCCGTCGCAGAATTTTTGCGTTGCTCCCGTATAGAGAAGTTTGCCCTTGTGAATAATTCCTATATTATCGCAGAGCTCTTCCGCGTCAAAAAGAATGTGCGAACTGAAGAAAATCGTCTTGCCTTCCCCCTTAAGCTTTTTCAAAATATTTTTCAGGTGCTTTCGGCCGAGGGGGTCAAGGCCGTCGAGGGGTTCATCAAGGAAGATGTATTTCGGATCGTGGATAATGGCCTGCGCGAAGCCGAGTCGCTGTTTCATGCCCTTTGAATAATTTCTTATGTATTCATAGCGAGCTTCGTAGATTCCCATATCTTTCAAAAGTTTTTCGGCATGTATCTTTGAGAATTCTCGCGACGAAAGCGCAACAGCAAACTCTAAGAACTCCAATCCCGTGAGATATTCGTAGAATGAGGGCGTTTCGGGAAAGAAGCCGATCTTCTCTCGCGTTTCTGTCTTTTTTGGATCGTTGCCGTCTATCAGGATCTCCCCAGCATCCGGGAAAGCGAGGCCGACAAGCATCTTTATGGTCGTTGTTTTCCCCGCGCCATTTGCGCCCAGAAATCCAAAAACCGTGTTGTCGGGAATGACTAGCGAAAGAGAATCCACCGCGCGTTTGTCTCCGTATATTTTCGTGAGTTTCTTAATTTCTATCATGCTTTTGTTTTGGCATGCAATTATGATAACAACGCAAGCTCCCCTAAGCGAGATTGACAAAAAGTACCAATAGTGTATACTGTATATAGTACTTTGAGGAGAAATTCACATGAATACAGTATACACCTCTGGGCAGCTCGGAAAATTCACGGATGTTCTCGATGGTAAAGGAGTTGTTCACGAGCATTTCCAGC
Source organism: uncultured Candidatus Saccharibacteria bacterium (assembly GCA_964601555.1). Lineage (GTDB taxonomy): Bacteria > Patescibacteriota > Minisyncoccia > Phycocordibacterales > CAIJYI01 > CALMXW01. The sequence continues at coordinate 3,670 of CAZRNX010000061.1, forward strand.
GAGGTTTAACATCCGGTTCGTTCGCGGACGTGGCCGATTTCTTGGTTTCGGGCGGTGAATATGATCGCGATGCCGTACGCAGTGCACTCGGCCTCGGTCCGTTCAACTGGCCGACCGAAGTGGACTACGGTCTCGATCTCGGAGAGATGATTGCGGCCGGTCACTACGACTGGTCGAATCCCGACATTACGCCAGGACGGTTTCCAGTTGCTGGAAACGTGTGGAAGGTTGGATACGAGAATAAAATCTTCCACTTCGGTCGCCTCGTTTCTTCGGAAGCTGCGTGCGATCTGATCGTGGCCGAGGATCCTCATCATCCGTGGGAGCCGTGGAAGACTGAGCAAACCCTTGCTTTCGGGGCAAAGTACCCCGATGAGCAGAGAAAGTTCTGGATTGCTGGTCTCGGCCCTGTAGACGAGTTCAACGGCCACCGGCGCGTGCTCGTGCTCTACAGCCGCTACTCGAAGCGGAACCTCCTCCTCATCGAGTGGGACACCGTCTGGCGTGCCAGCTACCGGTTCGGGGCTTCTCGGCGCTTGGCTCCTTAAGCTTCGGCTCTTACCCTTTAACCCTTGGAACCTTGGGCACTTGGTTCCGACCCGCGCATGTTACGATGTGCGCGGTTTTTGATACAATAGAGATGGCAAATGAAAAATCCGCGGTTACGCCTGCCTGCAGCAGGCAGGGCTTCGGGTAATTTGTCCGCAAGCCGCAGAGTGAGAGTTCGTGAGGTTACGGCTTCACAAAGAGTGCTCGGCGGTGTTCTCCAAAAATAGAGACAAGTTGGTGTGAAATGCTCTGCGACACACAAGGTCGCGAATACGATACAGTCCTAAGGGCTCTTCCGAAAATAACTCCCCCATCTCGCCTCCAAATTTTCCCAATCTCCGACTTTTCTTCCGTCAAAAATCTTTCACTGCAGCTGCTGCTGCACCTCAAGATTTTTTCAGTCAGAAAAAATCGAATCTTGGAAAAATTTGAAACCGAATCTGGAGAAGTTATTTTCGGAAGAGCCCTAAGAATTT
>CAZRNX010000062.1:0-4511 GCA_964601555.1 uncultured Candidatus Saccharibacteria bacterium
ATTAAAGAAAAGTACCGGCGTAATATGCAAGTATCTCTCACAGACAAACGCCTTCTCCAATGGTACTTTGATTTATTTGAGGAAAGTGGAGAAAAGTTGGACAAGGTTCCAATTCACGAGCTCCTTGAGTTTGCTCGTTTTAAGCAAGAGTAAGTTATAGAAAGGGGCACAAAGGCCCCTTTTTCTGTGTTTTATAATTCTCCACAGCTTTTCCACACCTGCCGATTGATACACAGATATACAGGAGGAATAATAAAAAATAGCAAACCTTGTCATCAACCTAAGAGATCGGAGGCATTATGATGTTTCACTTTAGTCAGCAGGTTGTTCTGCTTGTACTTATTGCTGCTACTCTTCCTGGATGTGCCGGAAACAAGCTGAAAAATGTTCTGCACACTATCCCCTACCAAGTGCATCCGCATGCGAAGCTCCGGCCGGAGCTCCTATGCGCAGAACCATATGGCAAACTCTGTACAGCAGTACGATATATTTCCGGAAACTATTACCTTCCTCTTGAACATGAAAAAGTTGTGGATGCATTCATAGAGGGCGGCACGAGAGAACTTGAGTCAGTAAAAGGGCAGAAATACCACATCGTGATGGAGAGTAGTGATCCCAAGCTCTGCAAAAGTCCTTATACTAAACTGTGTGGTACGGTGCAATTGCTTTCAGAGAGGAGCGCGGTTTCTCTGCGCGAAGTTATTGAGATATTCATGTCAGGGGGCATGAAAGAACTGAAGCTAGATACTTATTCCTATTATAGAGGCCCGCCTAAAAAACAAAAAGAAAAAGAAGGGGACGAAGAGGAAGACGATGAAGCAATAGGTTATTCCGGCATTGGGATTTCGCTAAAACAGAAAGAAAATCAAGTCATGGTGCAATCGGTAATTCCCGGCTTTGAGGCATTTCTAGCTGGCATGCGTCGCGGAGATATTATCACACATATTAGAGGCAATTCGGTATCCGGCATGAATACGCGAGAAGTAGCTAAGCTGATTCGAGGGAAACCGAAAACGCGCGTTCGTATCACCGTCTTACGGAAATGCGCTGGGCGCTCTCACACGTTGACCCTCATGCGCTGGCGCATACCAAATGTTATGCACATTGAGTCTCGGATTCTTTTGGGAAATTTTGGGTATATTTCCATTCCGCATTTTGGGCCGGGTGTTGCGGAGCGAGTAAAGCATATGCTTCGTACACTCGCAGATCGCACTCATCTTAAAGGACTTATCATTAATCTGCGTGACAACCCAGGCGGCCGCACGAAACAGGCAATAAGACTTGCATCGTTTTTTGTGGAATATGGCGCAGTTGTGCACAAGCATTTTCAGTCAAGAGATGAGGAGCATAGTGTCATGAGTGATGACTTTTTGCCCGAATTTCGTAATCTTCCAATAGTCGTCCTTGTAAACGAAGATTCGGCATCATCTGCTGAAATTTTCGCTGGCGCGATACGGGATAATCACCGAGGAATGCTCGTTGGTGTTCGTACGTTTGGGAAAGGTGTCGGGCAGCTCGGATATGGGTTTAAAGATAAGAGCGCCATCCACCTTACAGTCTATCAATTTAGAACACCGCTGAAACGCAACGTGAACGGCGTTGGCCTAGAGCCGGACGTTACCGTACGCGAGGGGAAAAACGATAGCTGTATGAATATTGATTCCCAGATGATAGCGGCAGTGAGAATCTTGCAAATATGGAATGCCTTGACTAGAGCTCGTTAGAAAATGCAAAAAAATGCAGTAGAAAAAACGCGACTCAATATAATATGTGGGTCGCGTTATTTTTCACCGACACCTTAGGGCTCTTTTGCGGCTATAGGAAATCTGATGATGAAATCGGTCCCTTTTCCTTTAATGGATTCCACAAATATATCGCCATGCATCTCTTGAACAATGGTACGGGTAATCCAAAGCCCAAGTCCCGTGCCTTGGATTTCGCTTGTTTCCTTATCCTTAACGCGGAAAAATTTCTCAAACAAATGTTTCTGATCCTCGGCGGAAATCCCCATGCCGGTATCGGAAACCCGGATGATGACAGCGGCCGCTCTCCTCTGTTCAAGAGAAACACTGACCTTCACCTCTCCTTCTTTCGTATACTTCACGGCATTGCCGATGATATTCACCATCACCTGCCGCAAACGCTCTTCATCCGCCACAATCTTTGGCATGCCGGCCAAAGCGGAAGCTCCTTCATATCGAAGCGCGAGGCCTTTCTCTTGTGCCAGATGGCGTAGAGACTCCACGACACTTGATAGCGTTTCGTCCGGAGAAATCGCTTTCATATTGAAAGACATTCTTCCTTCTTCAAGGCGAGATACGTCCAGAATATCTCCGATAAGCGAGGCAAGCCCCTGCGCGGAGACATCGATCCGGCGCAAATGCTCTTTGTTCTGTTCCGAAAGATTCTGTATATTTTTGAGAATATCCGTGTATCCGCGGATGACAGAAAGGGGTGTCCGAAGTTCGTGAGCCGCCATAGAAATGAAGTCGTCTTTCATCTGATCAACTTCTGTGAGCTTCTTATAGAGCATGGTGTAGTCAATGATTCTCGCTTGGCGCAAGAGGAGGAAAAAAATTGCAACCACGATGAGAGAAAGAAAGATCCATGCGCGGAAAATGCCTTTTCTCGCCAAGAAATCAATCCTTTCCATCGAGACATCCGTGAGGATATACCCCTCTGTGCCGCCATCTTCTCCGACAAGTCCGCGATATGCCCTCCAATGACGAGCGTCGTTTACCTCGGTCGGCAAAATAACGGAACTCCTTTTGAGAAGCCCGTCAAAGTCGCGGTATACGCTCCAATTTGTCTCATCCTCCATCCCAATCTCCTCTGTATTGAGAGATGCGATGATAAATATTTTCTCACCTTCTTTTTTCGCGACCAAGAATTCACTGATGTCTTCATTCTGGTCCTTAAGGCTCTCGAGCAATGTCTGCAGGAATTCCGGTTCATCGAGCTTCTCTTCTGCGAATGCTGCTACGGCATCTTGCATGAGTCCGAGGCTCTCTCGCTCAAGCCGTTCTTGATTTTGTGTCGAAACGGTGAGGAACTGTTCACTGCTTACGACAAAGGCAAGCGGAATAAGCGCCATTAAGAAAAGCGTGTAGAGAATCTGCGGATTGTTCCGCGCGAATGCGATCCCGCGGGAGAAATACTGTTTAAGCGGCGAAGTCATAAATCATGGGAGTCGGAAAAGTTCAAGAGGTTCATGGAGTAGCCGGGGTGATACCTCCCCCAGGAGGAGTATTGCGGCGGAAACCCAGCACTGCAATAGCCCCCGTTATTATAAGTACAAGGAATGCGCTAAACATAAGAAGCATTCCCGGGTTAAAAAACTTTTCCCCGCTCTCCGCTTCTGCCGAAACGGCCAGATTGGATTCCAAACTTACGGCGAGAGCTTCTTTCACGAAAGGAATCGGATTGCTGGAAGCAAGTATTTTCCCATTCCCATCCGTCATGGCGACATACACTTCATGTTTGCCGTCTTCCAATTCTTTTTCAAGAGTATACGTCCATTTGCCGTCATGGTCTGTTTTCACGGTTACCACAATAGACGTGCTGTAAATATAAAGCGTGACGAAACTGTTCGGCAGCGCCTTGCCCTCAAGGTGGACTGCCGACACAATTTCCGTTCCATCGCTTTTTACCGTAGTAGATGCCACTGCTATTTTTTCAACGGTAAAAATTTCTTCTACGATCAGTAAATCGGTGAGAGTCGTCGACGTCCCGGCCGCTTGGTCAACTCCGACGGTTATATGTATGAGTTCTTTTGGACCTTCATAAAGCACAAGTTGGCGCTCTGGGGCCTGGTCGTTATGCGCAATAAGCGGTTGCGTCCCACGAAGGATCTCTTCCCCGTCGCTCGTGCCATCTTTGTCAGTATCGGCGCTATTCAGTCCAGTTCCGTATATATTAATTTCATCATAATCGGATATCCCATCGCCGTCTGAATCTGATCGAGTTTCTGGTTGTGCTGATACCCTCTTCATCTCTATTAGTTCAGCGCTTTGAGAAATTCGTTCCCGGAAGTTTGCTATCGGCGCATCGGTACTAGGCGTCTTTTCTTTAACGCCAACAACGCGCCCCTCAAGCAACGGCGGATGGGAATATGTTGCTTGTGTTATTGCGCTTGGCAGAAGAGGAATAACGGCACCTTGAGGCATCTTCTTCTCATACAACTCGCGCATCTTCTCCGAGTCTTCAACATTGGTGATGGATACGGGAGGTAGTGGTGCGGTATTGAGCGTCGGTTTGCAATCTGCCAGAGGCTCGATAATGAAATCCCCTCTTCCAGAACCCGTAAAACCCGGCCTCGCGTGACCTTCCCAATACCATGAATCGGCAGGGAGCGTCTGTGAGACACTCCACCAGACAATCCCCATGTTCGTATCGTAGCCATCTTGGTAAGGACTCGTTGAGGTGGCAAGATCTTTTGATCCTTTCAAGAAAAATGCCCCGCCTTCAAAAGGAGAAACGCGAAAAGTAACAGGTGCAAGTGTCTCCCATTG
>CAZRNX010000063.1:0-4404 GCA_964601555.1 uncultured Candidatus Saccharibacteria bacterium
AGGGTTTTTTTGTCGTCATCTTTTGAAAGGGCAAAAACGTCAGAAGTCGGGAAAACAAAACGAAAAACCGGACCGTTGGTGAAAATTCGAAAAGTGCGGCAGAAGCACCACATGACCTTTCCTTCAAGGGGGTTTGGTTTTGATTTCTCAAGCGGGGATCTTTTTGAGGCAAGCATACGGAAGAATGAGAGCGCAAAGAAAAATGAAATCGTTCTAACGCCCGTTCGCGACGAACTCGTGCTTACTCCCGAAGATCGAAAAGAGATTGATGCGGCGTTTGCGGAAGCGAGGAGGGATTTCAAGGCGGGGAGAGGGGCGGGGCCATTCTCTACCGCGAAAGAACTGCAAAAATTTCTGGACTCTCTGAAGAAAAAGCCCGTATGAAAGTAATATTTGAGACAAGAGCTATAAGACACTATGACTCTCTGTCTTTTGAAATGCAGAAAGCCGCAGATAAGCAATTTAGGATGTTGAGAGGAAATATCCGCCACCCGTCTCTTCATGCCAAAAAATACAACGAGAGTACCGGCGAGTGACAGGCACGAGTGAATGACGATTATCGCTTCTATTTTTATATTGAACAAGATACGTACATCATTTCTTCCATCATAAAACACACGAAATAAATTTCATTTGACTTCTTTTTAGCCTTCTGATAAGATGCTTCTATCGGCTCTACACAGGGCTTTTAATTTTATTCCGCCATGGGGCGGGGTGAAGCCGCAGGACCTCTGCTCTCCTATAGAGCAAGTACTGTCAAGAATTCAAAGAGATTTTATGAAATACATTTTGGGCAATAAGATCAACATGACACAGCTTTTTGACGAAAGCGGGGCGGTTCATCCGGCGACGATTATTTCTGCGGGGCCGATTACGGCTATTCAGGTGAAAACGAAAGAGAAGGATGGATATGAGGCCGTGCAGTGGGGTCTCGGAGAGAGGCGTGAGAAGAATATCTCGAGGCCAGTCTTGGGGCACATGAAAAGCGTCGGAAACTTTAGATTCTTGAGAGAATATCGCGCGAGAGATGGCGAGAAGTTGAGTGTAGAGAAGGGGGCGAAGATTGATGCGAGTGTATTTTCTCCAGGCGACAAGGTAGTAGTTACGGGAATTTCCAAAGGGCGCGGATTTCAGGGTGTGGTGAAGCGGCATGGATTCCACGGTGGCCCACGTTCTCATGGGCAGAAGCATTCCGAGCGCGAGGCGGGATCCATCGGCGGAGGCGGAGGCCGCGCCGGAGGCCGCGTTGCAAAGGGCATGCGCATGGCCGGACGAATGGGACAGGATCGCGTGACAGTAAAGGGTCTGAAAGTGCTTGCGGTGGACGCGAGGAATAATCTATTGTACATTTCAGGAGCGGTTCCCGGAAGAAGGGGAAGTTTGGTGGAAATAAGGGGAGCAAGTTTTTAGTTGGTAGTTTGTATTTTTTAGAAACTTTAATTTCAAATTAAAAACTAAACACTAAAAACTAACATGAAAGCTGCAATCTACAACCAGTCAGGCAAAGAAGTCGGAAACCTGAATCTCCCCAGGACTATCTTCGGCGTCCCGTGGAACGCTGATCTTGTGCATCAAGTCATAACTTCTGAACAGTCTAATCTGCGGCAGCCAATTGCGCATGCGAAAGGCCGCGGAGAAGTAAGAGGAGGCGGGATAAAGCCTTGGCGCCAGAAAGGCACCGGCCGCGCGCGCCATGGATCCATCCGCTCTCCCATTTGGGTAGGGGGCGGAGTAACGCACGGTCCCTCCAAGGAGAAGAATTACGAGAAGAAGATTAACAAAAAGATGAAAGCGAAGGCGCTCTACGCTGTTCTCTCGGAGAAGTTTCGAAACGGCGAGATTCTTTTTGTGGATTCGCTCGCGCTTGCGGATGCGAAGACCAAACACGCTTCAGGCGTTCTGAAGTCCCTCGCGAGTATTTCCGGATTTAGCGGGATTGTTTCAAAGAAAAAGAATGCGGCACTTATCGCATTTGACGCGAAAAACATAAAGAATGAGAAAAGCTTCGCGAATATTGGGAATATTGCCGTAAGCGAATTGCGCAATCTAACGCCTATGGCGGCGCTTCTCTCCAAGTTTTTGATTATCGAAAATCCGGAAGCGGGCGTAAAATTTTTGGAAAGTAAAATAGCGAATAAGAAAAAATAAAACCATGGCTGCCCGAAAAACAAAGTCCCTCTCTGTTAAAGCAAAAGAGAACAAAGAAGAAGTAAAGGCAAAATCGCTGATTACAAAACGCGTGACAGAGAAGGCCGCGCTCCTCGCGGAAAAGGGCAGGTATACATTCAACGTGCCGGAGAATTTTAATAAAAAAATGGTCGCTGAAATGGTGAAGAAAGAATACAAAGTAACCCCCATACGCGTGAACATCGCCAGAGCTATCAGTAAGGCTGTTCGTCGAAAAGGCCGCCCGGGAACGTGGAGCGATAGCAAGAAAGCGATAGTGTATTTGAAAAAAGGAGAAAAAATCGAGTTTGTTTAAAAAATATTACGAGGCTATTAAAATTCCCAAGTCCTCGGATTGCCCAGACGTTGAAAATTTTAATAGCCTCGTAATGTAAAAAAACATGAAATCCTACAGACCAACAACCAAATCAAAGCGCCAGACGCAGACGATTGAATACCGGCGATTCCTTACCGCGAGTAATCCGCACAAGGTGCTCGTAGCGGGGGGCAAGCGCCATGTGGGGAGGAACAGTGCCGGGAGGATTACTATTCGCCACAAGGGGGGAGGGCATAAGCGGCTTTTGCGCGAGGTGGATTTCCTCTACGACAAGTTCGATATTCCTGCGCGAGCTGAGACGGTGGAATATGATCCCAACCGCGGAGCATTCATCTCGCTCGTGGTCTACAAGGACGGTGAGAGGCGATACGTCATCGCACCGAAGCACTTTCGTCCGGGGATAAATTTCGTAGTATCCGAAAATGCACCAATAGAACCCGGCAACCGCTTGCCGCTTTCGAAGATTCCACAAGGCGCGTTTGTATTTAACGTTGAAGTGAAGCCACGCGGAGGTGCGAAACTCATTCGAAGCGCCGGGAATTTCGCGGAAATGGTTGCGAAAGACTCGCCCTATGTTCAGCTCAAAATGCCGTCGGGAGAGATTCGAAAAGTGCTGGAAACCTGCTGGGCAACCATTGGTGAAGTTTCCAATGAAGAGAGAAAATTGCGAAATATCGGCAAGGCGGGCCGCTCAAGATGGCTAGGGATACGGCCAACGGTGCGCGGTACGGCGATGAACCCGGTAGACCATCCGCATGGCGGAGGCGAAGGGCGGCAGGGAAGAGGACTTCGGCGCGCGAAGACCATGTGGGGCAAACCATCCGGAAAAGGCCAGAAGACCCGTCGGTCCAAGAAGTATTCCAATCATCTTATCATCTCACGAAGGCAGAAGAAGAAAACGAAATAAATAAAAACAAGCCCCATTTCCATAGCGGGGCTTGTTGTGGATGTGGAGTGGGCAACGCTAAAGAAACCTCGCTGGGATTTTATCACGCGGTAGGAGCTTCCGCGCGAAATCTTCAACTTTCTCACATGTGATCAGTGTTCCATCGAACATCATCACGATATTTCCCCGATGCTCTTCAAGAAATGCGGCTTGGTCACCGTTCATCTTCTGCTTGGGAGCAATGATGAGTTCTTTCGGCCTCGATCCGCCGTTGGCAGGGTATCTTACGCGTACAAGGACACCGTTCACATGATGGGTCATCTCCTCTCTACGAGGAGGGGCAAAACTTTTAGGCTTCTCCCGCATCGCGGTTTCCTCCGCAAATAAAACTAGCGGTAAGTATAGCACCTGTAAATTTTTTGACAAGAGCTGTGGAAAAGTGAGGCGGCGAGTCAACCTCTTTCACCGCGTTGGTTACTTTTTGGTTCTAATGTGATATTTTGTACGTATGTTGAGTAAAAGTATCTTAGATCAAAGTCCTCGGTATAACCTCATTTTTCAGCCGGAACCTGAAGGAGGATTTACTGTTTTATCCCGTCTCTGCCGGGTTGTGTGACGTACGGCAGGACGCTCTCGGAAGCCAAGAATATGGCAAAAGACGCCATACGGGGGTATCTTCACAGTCTGAAGAAGCATGACGAAGAGACAAGCCGGCATATCGCTGGACGATCTGTAATAAAACCGGCGGGACCCATAAGATCCCGCGCGGTGAGAGCAGGTCTCACAAGCATGCATTATCCAGTGTACACGCAAGATAACTCACTAAGGGCTCTTCCGAAAATAACTCCCCCATCTCGCCTCCAAATTTTCCCAATCTCCGACTTTTCTTCCGTCAAAAATCTTTCACTGCAGCTGCTGCTGCACCTCAAGATTTTTTCAGTCAGAAAAAATCGAATCTTGGAAAAATTTGAAACCGAATCTGGAGAAGTTATTTTCGGAAGAGCCCTAAGTTCAT
>CAZRNX010000064.1:0-4403 GCA_964601555.1 uncultured Candidatus Saccharibacteria bacterium
GGTCATCCGGACGCATGGGATCTTGGAAGCGCTATTATTCCACAATCTTCTCGCGGCTTATTACATGTTATTGAAGGACTGATCGAAGGCAATGATCCACATCTTCTGCGCACACTCCTCTCACTAATGAGCGATAAATACATCATCATAGAAGGGTCTCCTTTCCCACTCACATACATCGATACCTTTGTACTCATGGATTCCAATTTGAACGGATTCAAATGGTTTGATGGACTCCAAGGCGATGAAGCGCTACAAGATCGAATAGAGTTTATCTTCGGTTACTATCTTCTCGACTGGCGCGATGAGGTAAAGATATATAAGAAGTTGGTGGAAAACGAGGACGATTTCAGCCTCTTGAGAAAATGTCATAAGGACCCAAGAGCGTTGGAACTTGCGGCAAAATTTGCAGTGATGACGCGACTTTCTAAATCCACTCTTGTTAGTAGCTTCGTGAGACAGATGGAGATACTCTCAGATGAGAGTACGACCACAGACGATGGAAAAGAGATAGATAGGGAAACTCTCATAAACGAAGGCAAGTCCCACTCGGACATTGGCAAACATTCCGGTATGTTTGGTCCGTCGCCGCGCTCGATAGTGAGCGCATTAGATAAGGCCGTTGCCTCCGAGGGCGAGATGGGGTGTCTGACGCTCAAAAAGACCATCGGCGCTTTGCGCAAGATTTTTGAAGAAAGAACGAGAGCGGGAATGTCCCCGGAAGAACGCACACGCATGAGCGATTTCCTGAAAGGCGGGGCAGACAGTATATTTCCGATTTACGAGAAGGCTGATCGTAAAGTTGTGAATGAGGCGTTCCTTCGAACATACGGCGATCTTTCGGAAGCAATGTTTGAAGAGTACATGGGAGATGTCGAACTGTGGTGTGAGATATACGCTCCCATCAAGGGGTGGAGAGTGAAATTAAAGAAAAAGGACGCATTGGGCAAGGTTCAAGAGCCGAACGAAAAACGCATGAAAAAAATTGAGGCCCATTGGAATCCGCCGGTTCCGGACCAAGCAGTATTGGTCCACCGAACCCAGGTCCTCTACGCCAAAGGAATGGATAAGAATTTCTGTTATGGAGTATTCATGCCGCTTACCAATGCCTGCGACGAAACGCTGCTTGCTGACAGTAAGGACGTTCTTCTTGCTGTTATTTCCGAGAATGGTGTGAAAAAGGAAGACGTGGAAAAAAGGAAAATGACCTTACTTGAGAATCTCTTGGGCAATGACCCTGACATCGGCGGACATTGCAAGATTTGCGCCAGGGAAAAGGTAGAGCATGTCCGAGAGTTACTGACGAAATAGAATCGAAACGACGAGGGCGCATCCGGGGCAGTACAATACGGCGCATATTTTTGCGTTTTGTACTGCCCCTTTCTTTTTGGGCTGTCTTTAATTGCTGCATGAAAGTTGAAACTTATGGAGGAATTATGACAATTATTATTTCCGACGAAGGGCCGTCTCGTGGGCCGAAAGATGCCAGACGGCATCGAAATTTGTGGAAAGACTTGTTCAAAAAATCTCTCGGCGAGATCATTTTGAAAGAGGACATAATCACGGGAGACAATAAAGGTAAAAAGTTTACTTTTCGAGTGAAAGTGCTCGACAATCCTGACTTCCGGTATGGACGCAGAGATGTGAAAGACGGCGATAGCGGACATGGCGGAATAGGACAAGGCGAAGGAGACACGGACGATGTGATCGCTCGCCGCGGAGCCAAGGGCAAGGGCGGAGGCAATGAAGGCGAAGAAGGAAACGGGCGGGGGAGCGGAATTTTAACCGAAGCAGACTGGGACGAACTGCTTGACCTTTTTGCCGAAGAAGTCGGGCTTCCAAACTTAAGCGATAAGAAAAAAGCGATAGAGTTTATGGAAGAGTATAAGATTTCTGGAACGTCGCGAAGCGGTCCGCGATCGCTCCTCCGGCGCGACAAGACATATGCGGAAGGGTTGAAAAGATTCTTCGGATACCTGGCTGAGCTCGGGTCCGCGACTGGAAGAAGCGAGCTTGACTGTTTTTCCGCCCTCAAGGACGCGGAAAGGAATGCGCTCCATGTAGCGCTTGAGCTACTAAAAGATCCGAACTTTGCCGCCGCATACACTGAAGTGGAACCGTTTCCGATTTACGAGAGCGACGACGTGCGTTTCTACGCGCAGAATTTAGAGAGAAAACCGATCACCCAAGCGGTTGTGATTTTCACCCTTGATGTTTCCGCGTCCATGGACGACGATAACAAGCGCTTTCTTATGAAGAGCGTTGCGTTCTGGACATCGCAGATTATTAAGAGAGAATATAAATCGGTAATCATCCGTTTTATCATTCACCCCGGTAAGAACGCGCCCGCGGAAGTGGTGAGCGAATATGTAGCGTTCCACACGAAGACTGATGGCGGGAGCACCGAGATTTTTCAGGCAATGGAGAAAGCGCGCGAGCTTTTCATACATGAATATGATCTCCGGAAGTATGACGGATATGTATTTGCTTTCAGCGACGGTGATGATTTCTATCCTCAAAAAACCGCCACCGGAATGAGGAAGCTCATAGAACAAGAGGTTTCAATGATCGGGTACGCTGAAGTTCATGTCGGACATTTTGATAAAAGCGAGAAACTCCTACACGCGCTTACGGCGGAGTTCTCTCTCAACAGAGCAAGTACCAAGGAAATTGAAGTAATGGCGGGACCGCCCAAATATCCGCTCGTCTGCATTGTTTTGGAAAATAAATCAGATGTTCGGCCGGCGGTGGTTGAATTTCTCAAACGAGACCGTTGGAGGAAATAAATATGAATAGGAAAGACGTGAAGCGCTTTCGAGAACTTGACGAGCGAATCGCTCGCATTCTTGATGATAAAGGACTCAAGTGCACGCGCGATATTCTCTGGAAGATTGAACCGTGGGAGAGGATGGTGGAAGCAATGGCATACGGATTTCCCACGAATTTCTCCTCCATACTTTTCGGCAGGGACTATGATCTCATTCGGACGAGATTTGAACTCTCGGGAGAGGGACTTCCTTTTGAAGTGGTGTGGAATTTTCCCGATGTACCCGTCGCCATGCTTGCGAAAGAAAACCCCCTCATGTTAAATGTCATGATTGATCCACATGTTCGCTTTCACATAGACTTCGACCTGCGCAATACATTCATGACGGAAGGGCGAGAGATAGCCGATATCGCAGAAGAGGCGCGCCTGGCTGCTCCGCGATTTGATGAATATCGCGCGCGGTATGGAGATGCTCTGGTTGATAAAGTTATCGCCGCCGGAGATTCTCTCGCGAAGTATCAAGATCCAAGCCGAATCGAAGAAGAAGAACAAGAAGAGGTCACCAGAGGGAAACTTATCTCCATTGAAAGAGACAAATTGGAAAAAGCAAACACGGATTTCAGCCGGAGCCAGGAAGAGCGGTGGAGCGCCGCGCAGGAAATAGAGAAAAAAATAAAGGAGCTAAGCAAGAAAACGCCGCCCCGTCCAATCTTCAATATCTTGCAGTATATGACGGCCAAATCTCCGGAACGCCAAGAACCCTTTGCCTATGACATATGGAATATACAGCTTCATCAGGCACGGCATCAACAGCACGTCATGGTATGCCATATGCTCAATGAAGGATGGGCGAGCAGGGGGCATGAATACGTAATGCATGAGCTTTATCGCGAGAAGCGCATTTCAAGCGAAGAGTATGGCGTCTTTGCCGACTTTCATGGGAGAGTGTGTCGGCCTTCGCGATTCGGTTTCAATGTTTACCACATCGGGCCCGCACTCTACGCAGACATAGAAGATCGGTGGAACAAAGGCCAGTTTGGCCGGGAGTATCTGAATAGTGTCAAGCCCGATAAGCGAAAGTCTTATTTTCGAAAAGGGTTTGAGGGGGCCGGTGAGAAGAAAATATTTGAGATTGCTTCAACATGCAATGATCGGATGGTGTATTCAAATCCAGAATACTTCAGCGATGAGTTTATCAACGACCAACAACTGTATATTTGGGCGGAACTGCCGAAAAATGACGGGAGTGCGGACTATATAATTGCGGAGAAGGATCCGAATATTATACGGTATATTCTTGCTCTGCGCAGTACGCTCTATGGTATCCCGCTCGTCTCGGTTGAAGATGGGAATTTTAATCGCAATAAAGAGCTCTACTTGAAGCACCACTTCTTCGGGTATGAGCTCAATCCTCAAATGGAAAGGGGGGCAATGGAGCACGCCTACTTCGTATGGGGGAAACCGGTACATCTCGAGACGGTCGAAGTTACCAAGCGAAACGACAACGGACGTCCTCTTAAAACAAAAACTATATTGCATAGTTATGATGGCAAGAATCACGCCATTAAGTAGAAGAGAAACAAAGAATACGAAAGGAGAGATGTTACACCCAAGCACGAACTGCCTGGGTGTTTTC
>CAZRNX010000065.1:0-4173 GCA_964601555.1 uncultured Candidatus Saccharibacteria bacterium
CCCTTGGGGCGACCCCACTCATCAAGCCACCGCCTTTGGCGGGGGTGTCTGACTAAGATTCCTACCAGCATGTTGCCCAGACGATAACCTAAACGGTAAAGAGCGTTACTCATAGTGTTCTCCTCCAGAGGTGTTGGTCAGCGACACAGCTGATACTGGAAAAAATCTAGCATAGTCTATATTTTATGTCAAATACGGTAGACCAAATCAAATCACGAGAAAAAGTCCGAAAATTGTATGTTTTCGTCGATGAATCAGGACAAGATGATCGGTCTAAGCACTTTATTGTTGTGATTGTCATCGTTGCGAAAAATCTCGCCGATGTTCGCGCTGAACTTCTTGAGATTGAAAGTACTGCTCGCACAAATTCAATGAAGTGGCACAAGACACGTCACGACCGCAGGATATGCTACCTTGAATTGGCGTATGATCGCAAAATTTCAGTCGGAAGTGTATACTTCGGTTGTTATGAAAAGCCGATTCCTTATTTCTTTCCCATGCTTGATGTCTTAGAGCAGGCGATAAAAAATAACGCGGGCAACAGTAAATCCACGGCGACTATTTATGTTGATGGCATCGACAAAGAAGTAGCAAGAAAGCTTACAAATACTTTGCGTTCCCGAGGGATTTCCTTGCGTTTGGTGCAGAGCAGGCGAGAAAAAAGCGAACCGCTCATCCGGCTTGCAGATATGTGGGCGGGGTGCATACGCGGCGCGCTTTTAAACGGAAAAGAAAGTGAACGGATTTTTAAGAAAGCGAAGAAGAGCGGGTATCTTCGTGAAATAACAACGTAAAATCTCCGTACTGAAGTACGAAGATTTTACAGTTTCCTTTGGCTAGTCTCTTTCGAGACCATCTCCGCCATACGGCCGGGCCTTCGCCAAAGTTGGTGTTTTAAGTATAGCAACCCCATTTTATTTGTCAAACACTTATTATGTCCACAACGGTAGACCAAATCAAGTCGAGGCTCTCTATTATTGATGTTGTTTCGTCGTATATAAAATTGCAGAAAGCGGGGGTGAACTATAAAGCGCTGTGTCCCTTTCATAACGAAAAAACACCGAGCATGAGTATTTCGCCAGAGCGCGGGAGCTTTCATTGCTTTGGGTGCAATAAAGGCGGGGATATTTTTACATTCGTGCAAGAAATGGAGGGACTGGATTTTGTCGGCGCTCTTAAGGTGCTCGCCGAACGCGCCGGGGTGGAAATTACTTGGGATGGGAAAAAAGAAAACAGAGACGAGAAAGAGAGACTCTATGAAGTTTTACAGGCGGCGGCCGATTTTTTCCACAGCACTCTCACAAAAAACAAGGAGGCGCTCTTGTACTTGAAGAATAGGGGACTCCTTGCGAGTACGGCAGAAGATTTTTATTTGGGGTTTGCGGGAGATCCTTCGGCTTTGCTCGGAGCAATTTCTTGGGACGCGCTCTACGAGCATCTTATAGCGGAAAAGTATTCCGGAGAAGAGATGGAGAAAGCGGGGCTCGTCTTGCGTGCGAAAGAGGGAACACGCCTTCGCCAAGGCTATGGCGGGCAAGGGCGGCGGTATTATGACCGATTTCGTTCTCGCATCATGTTTCCCCTTGCAGATAGCGCCGGAAGAGTAGTTGGATTTTCGGGGAGGATTTTTCTAAAAGAAGGGAGTGAAAAAGAGAGCGAAATGGGTGCGAAATATGTGAATAGTCCGGAAACGGTTCTCTATAATAAATCAAAAATCTTGTACGGTCTTCACAAAGCGAAACAGGCGATCCGCGAGAAGGGGTTCGTGGTGGTTGTAGAAGGCCAGATGGATCTTCTCATGTCGCATCAGGCGGGAGTTCGCAATGCCGTGGCTGTTTCGGGGACGGCGCTGTCAGATGAGCACTTGAAAACACTCAAACGTTTCTCTGACAAGGTAGTGTTTGCTTTTGACTCTGACTCTGCCGGACAGGCAGCCGCGAAGCGCGCGGGAGTAATGGCGCTCCGGCTCGGCATGGACGTTCGCGCCGCGAGGATCATGTCGGGGAAAGACCCGGCGGATCTCATTCACGAGTTGAAAGACGCATGGCTCTCGACAGTAGAAGACGCAAAGCATATCATCTTGTTTTTTTTGGATATTTTGAAAGCAAAAGATGCCGAGATCGGTAGAGAGAAAGACAAAAGAGCGTTTCGACTCTCTGTTGAGAAAGAAATCTTTCCGCTTATTGCCGCCATTACAAGCGCCGTGGACAGAGAGCATTTCATTGAAGTCGTCGCGAAGGAGATAAGCCTCTCTCCCGACACTGTCCGTGAAGGAATAATGCAAAATAAGCAAGAAGACTTTAGAGAGAGCGGCGCTCCTTCTCAAAGAAAAACCACAGTCCGGAAGGCAACCCGCAAGACAATAGTTGAGCGGGAGCTTGTCGGGCTGATTCTTTGGAAGAAGGATGAGACGATGCAAAAAAAATATGAAGATCTTATCAGCAAGTACGACCACATTCCCTTCCTTACCGTTTCCCCACTCTCACCTGAAGAGGCGCGAGCACTTGTTTTTTCGTCTGAAAAAATGTATGGTAGCTCTAAAGACGCTCAAAATCTAATGGAGCTTGGGAGGGAGCTTCTCTATGCTTTGGAAGAAGAATTGCTTAAAGAAAAAAGAAATCGCCTGACTGCTGCGCTTCGAGAGGAAAGTGATGAAGCGCGTTCAGGGGTTCTTCAGAAACAATATGTTGAAATAACACGCCTGCTTGAGGAAGTCAAAAAAAGAAGTTATTAGTTTTTTTTCGTACACAATGCCGGTAAAAAAGATTCACAAAAAAAAGTTTCCTTCGCGTACAGTGCGCAAGGCTTCTTCCAAGCGCTCTCCCGCGAGCCATCGAGGCAAAAAAGGGGCTAAAAAAGAAATGCGCAAGAAGAAGCAGAAACGCGCCGTGCATGCACGTCTTAAACGAGGCCTGCCCGCGAGAATGTCTCCCAAAATTTCAAGGAAAGAAAAGCGAGCCGGGAATCTCCTCGTTTCGGAGCTTGTTCGAAAAAAGCGAGAACAAGAAGGCGCGAAGAGCGGAACCGGAGGGACCGCATGGGAGGCGAAATCGGAGGCGCTTATCGCGAAAGGACGAGAGCGCGGCTTTGTCACATACGACGAAATTTTGCGCGAGTTTCCGAATATTGAAGACAATATTTTCTTTTTGGAGAGCCTCTACGAGAAATTGTCGCAATCAAATGTGGATGTGCTTGAGAGCGGGGGGCTTCTGGAAGACACGGATGAGCTCATGAAGAAATACTCCGTGAAGCCGTCTGCGTCCAACGACTCCATTCAAATGTATTTGCGCGAGATCGGCCAATACCCGCTTCTCTCCGCATCGGAAGAGCGCACGCTCGCACAGCGCATTGAATCGGGCGATGAGGAAGCGAAAAATTTGCTCGCAAAGGCGAACTTGCGCCTCGTAGTTTCTATTGCGAAAAAGTATGTCGGGCGATCTCCGGACCTCACCTTGCTGGACCTCATCCAAGAAGGGAATCTGGGACTTTTCAAAGCGGTGGAGAAATTCGAATGGACGAAGGGGTTCAAATTTTCAACCTATGCCACATGGTGGATCAGACAGGCGATTACCCGCGCTCTTGCCGACCAAGCACGCACCATCCGCATTCCCGTCCATATGGTAGAGACAATTGCAAAATACAAGCAGACCGCGCGCCGCCTCGCACAAGATCTTGGACGCGATCCCCTCGCATCGGAAGTCGCGACGGAGATGGGGATGGATAAGGAGAAGATACACCACATAGAGAGCATTATCCAGGATACCGTTTCGCTTGAGAAGCCGATCGGCGATGACGAGGACAAGTCAACTCTTGGAGAATTTATCGCTGATGAAAAAATACTTCCGCCCGACCATGAAGTTTCGCGTCGCATTCTGACTGATCAGGTGAAAGAAGTGCTGGGCGATCTCTCGCCGAAAGAACGGAGGATTCTGGAACTTCGCCACGGGCTTATGGACGGCATTACGCATACGCTTGAAGAGGTGGGCAAAATGTTCGGCGTGACCCGCGAACGCATCCGCCAGATTGAAGCGAAAGCGCACGAGAAAATCCGTCAGCATCCCAAGTCTGAAAAACTTCAAGGATATTGATTTTTAAGAGCATTTTTGTATTTTCACCAAAAGGTGCTTGACAAATAGTTTATATATGATAGGATAGACACAGGTAGCCACCCTG
>CAZRNX010000066.1:0-4155 GCA_964601555.1 uncultured Candidatus Saccharibacteria bacterium
CTAGTACTCAATTAATTTAATTCTGACACCCCCATACAACTACATTTCAGAAAACATAGGAATTAGTGGGATATGATAGGGGGTCCTGGATTAAGTTAACGCGGTACTAGGTCTTTCCGAAAATAAAGATTGATAAGTTGCTCTCAAATAATCCGTTCGCCCTTTCACCGGAGCTTTTCTTTAGTTGTACACACTTCTCCTTTCTTGATTTTTTAGATAACGGTATAATGTTTTTATGGAGACTCGTTTTCGCACATCGTTCGTTCCCAAGAAAGCGCTCGCTATAAAAACAGAGGCCACGCGCGGCCAAACGGTGCATCTGTTTCTCGCTATCGGCGTTTTAGCCTTTATTGTTTCGGTTGTAGGTGCAGGCGGAGCGTATGCGTACAAGTCGTTTCTGCAGAAATCCATCACCGAAAAAAGCATTGCGCTTGAAAAAGCCAAGAAAGCGTTTGAGCCCGGATTCATTGAAGACGCAAAAATTCTCTCAACAAGAATTCAATCCGCACGCGAGCTCGCGGAGAAGCATGTTGTCGTCTCGCCCGTATTTGATTTGCTTAGTGAAAACACGCTTCAAACTATCCGATTTACAGACATGAGCGTAAGCCTTGCCGCCGGCGCCCCGACGATTGCTCTTAAGGGCGAAGCGAGGGGATCTAATTCTGCAAGCGGCTATGCTTCGGTGGCGCTCCAGAGCGATGCATTCGGAGAGAATGAGAAAATCCTTGAGCCGGTATTCAGTGGCTTGCGTTTGGGCGAGAAAGGCACCGTGCAATTCTCTTTCGCGTCCGGTCTCGATCCGCAGATGTTTCTCTATTCAAAAATGCTTGCCCCGGAAGCGCCGCTTCTGTCTCAACCTGCCGGAGAAGATGGTCTGCCCGAGAGCGACGCATTCCTAGAAGCGCCGGTATTGCCGGAAGACTTGCCGCGCGAGTAGCAACTATTTGCATGTACTTATGAAAAATCTTTTCGCAATTTTGCTTATCGGAACCGCCATCGGACTTTTTTACTATTTTATCGATCCGACCTATCAGGAAGCCAAAGAGCTTCGCGCGCAAGAGGCTGACTTCAACGAGGCGCTCAACAATACCGAAAGAGTGAAAGAGATCCGCGACCAGTTGCTAAGCAAATACAACACGTTCAGCCAAACCGATCTGGATCGGCTGAATAAGCTCCTTCCGGACAATGTTGACAACGTTCGTCTCATTATTGAAATTGACAAGATTGCGTCGCGGCACGACCTTGATTTGAAGGACGTGATAGTAGCCGATTCTCGGCCGAGGAGCCAGCCAAGAGCGATTGCCGGGGAGGGATCAATTGCGGACTTCTCGGGCGCCGCTTATGGTACGGGAGCGACTTCTTTTTCACTTTCTGGAAGGTACTCCGATTTTCGCGCGTTTTTGAATGATGTTGAGAGGAGCCTGCGGATCATGGATATGACGGAAGTGACGGTCAAGCCGTCTGAAGACCCCACTAAGTACACGTATTCTATCAAGATGCAGACATACTGGTTGAAACCCATTATACCGAGTGCACTGGAGACGCCAAGCGTTGATGTCGTCATATAACACATTTTATTATGAATATATGAAAAATACTCTTATCATAATTCTTGCTCTCATCTTGGTAGGCGGCGGAGCGTGGGCGCTTTCCGGCGTTTTCTTCGGCAACAAAGAAGAGGCGCCCGTGGATGTCCCGGCGGGAGCGCCTTTTGGAGAGCCGGAGGGAGGAGAGGCGGGGATTGAGCAAGAGACTGGCGTGACGGTTGAAGAAGGCAGGGCCGTTCTTGCTCTCTTGAACGACCTTCGTTCCCTTAGTCTGGACGAGACGTTTTTCTCCAATCGCATTTTCATGAGCCTTGAGGATTGGAGCGTCGTGCTTGTCCCGGAACCGATGGGGCGAGCCAATCCTTTCGCGCCTATCGGGCAAGATACGACCTCCTCTCCTCTTTAGAAGGGAGGGCCGGGGTAGGGTAGATGTCGGCCTCTGAAGAAGTGGAGGGGCAATAAGTAAATAATTATAAATCATGAGTTTCTTGGATTTTCTCGCTGACAAAGGCCTCATCGCTAAGGCCGACGCCGGAAAGAGTTTCGGTGAATCGGATGGCGCGGGAAGCGCCGATGCTCTTCTTGCCGGGAAAGGATTCGCTCCGGAAGAGATTACCCGCCTCAAGGCCGAATTTCTACGCATACCGACGCGCTCTCTGGGGGAGGTGAGCGTTCCCAATGAAATCCTGAAGCTCATCCCGGAAGATTCCGCGAGCTTTTATAAATTTGTTCCTCTTGGGATAACCGAGGGAGTTCTCGAAGTCGGCATTGTTGATCCCGATAACATTGAAGCAATGGATGCGCTTCAGTTTATTTCCGGGAAAATCGGCATGCCATTCAAGGTGTTCCTTATTTCCGAGGAAGACTACAAGAGTATTTTGAAAGATTATTCAGGGATAACCGGAGAGGTGAGCAAGGCTCTTTCCAATCTTTCGGGCGACATGGAAGAAAGGCAAGACATCAGCCTTGCCGGAGAGGATGTCCAGAATCTTGACGAGGCCGTCGCAGAATCCGGAAAGCCGATTGTTGAAGATGCTCCGGTAACAAAAATGGTTTCCGTGATCCTCCGCCACGCCATCGAGGGCAATGCTTCCGACATACATGTTGAAAATATGGGCGAGAAAATCCGCGTTCGTTTTCGCGTAGACGGCGAGCTTCAGACCAGCCTTCTTCTTCCTCCGGCTGTACACTCCGCCGTCGTATCCCGCATCAAAATTCTTTCGAGCCTGAAACTGGATGAAAGGCGCAAGCCCCAAGACGGGCGTTTCTCAATACGCATCGATCAGCGCAAGGTGGATTTCCGAGTTTCGACAATGCCTTCGTATTACGGCGAGAAAGTGGTAATGCGTATTCTTGACACCGGAAAGGGAGTGCTGTCGCTTTCTTCGCTCGGTATGAAAGACGGTGATCTGGCTATTGTGCGCGAGGCGATTACGCGTCCGTACGGCATGATACTTCTTACGGGACCGACCGGTTCGGGTAAATCCACCACGCTCTATGCGATGTTAAATGAACTCGACCGCGATACCAACAATATCGTTTCACTCGAAGATCCGGTGGAGTACAGCATTCCGGGCGTGAGCCAGGCGCAGGTGCGGCCGGAAATCGGCTTCACATTTGCGAACGGACTCCGTTCCATTCTGCGCCAGGACCCCGATATTATCATGGTGGGAGAAATTCGCGACAAAGAGACGGCAGCCCTTGCGGTGCAGGCGGCGCTTACCGGGCACCTCGTCTTCTCCACGCTCCACACCAACACTGCGACCGGCGTTGTCACGCGCTTGATAGACATGGGTGTTGACCCATACCTCATCGCGCCGACCCTCATTCTTGCCATAGGCCAAAGGCTTGTTTCCACGATGTGTTCCGGCGCGGGAAAGCCCATGCTCGTAACGCCCGCCATACGCATGATGATAAATAAAGATTTCCACGATCTCCCGAAGGAGTTTTTGGACAAAATACCGATGCCAGACACCATCTACGAAGCAGTGGCTACCCCCGAGTGTTCGACAGGAATCAAGGGGCGGCTGGCCGCATTTGAAATCTTTCGCGTCACTCCGGAGGTCCAGGAAGCTATCTTGAAAAACCCGGTTGAGTCGGAGATTTACAAGATCGCGAGAAGCCAGGGAATGCTTACCATGCGGGAGGATGCGATACTCAAGGCATTTGCGGGGACTATTCCCTTTGTGGAAGTTAACAAATTGTAGTAGCATTACTAATATGGAGAAAGACAATAAGGAGAACAAAAAGAAAATACTTATAATAGACGACGACAAATTTCTCTTGGACATGTACGCGACGAAATTCACAGAGTCGGGCTTCGACGTCACGACGGCATTCGGCGGCATGGACGCGCTGACGAAACTCGATGATGGCCTGCGCCCGGACGTTATCGTAACAGACATCGTGATGCCGGTGATGGACGGGTTTGAATTCCTCGGCGAACTGAAGAAGAAAAAGCTTGCGGGGGAGGCTCACGTCATCGTTCTCTCTAACTTGAGCCAGAAAGAAGATATTGAGAAAGGCACGGCATTGGGAACGGAGGGGTACATTGTAAAGGCGACGGCGACGCCTACGGAAGTTGTTGATCGCGTTAACGCTATTATTA
>CAZRNX010000067.1:0-4137 GCA_964601555.1 uncultured Candidatus Saccharibacteria bacterium
CTTTGAGCAAGCTCGCTCCCGCGCGTGCCTATGACCAATTCCATATTGCTATTTAATCACAAGAATGCAGATAAATCCACAGGGATATATGTCATTTCGCGTATTATCCGCCTGCCCGCAGTTTCAAGTCATTGAGCGCATTCATGTACGAGATGAATGCGTCGTAGGGCGAGTCGTAGGGATTGAAGTACGCATGCACATCGCCGTCATTAAACCACTTGGTACACATATAGTAAAAGTGGTCAGAAGTCTGAAGCCGCCTCCAGTCGTGAATGATGTCTATGTCTTTCGTCGCCATAACCTGCGGCTCAAGCGCGTAGATCGCATGCGCCGCTTCCCACTGCATGGAATTGGAGAGCCACGCAGAGAGATCGCGCTCCACGTCCGCCCAAGAGACGAAATGATGCACGTCAAGCTCTCCCATTTCCGGATACCGCTCTATCGCTTCCGACGGCGTAACGAAGTCATTGTCCGGATGCTTATAAATTTCTTCGGGAAGCGCCCGGAGAAAATTGAAGATTCCCGTATCCTCCCACTGGTGCTCACCGAAGGTCTCATAGTCCATAAAAAGATTGACTACGTGCCCGTTGCCGTTCACCTGGCTGACCCAGTTGGCAAATTTCGACGCCGAGAGCGGCCATTCGCTCCAGTCGCGCGACGAAAATCGGAATGCGATATCATCGGAAAGGCGGTAATTTTTCAAAAGTGTTTTTATCTTTTTCGTTCCGACGGGCCGGTAAAGAAAATTCGGACTCCGCCAGCCAAGTATCGAATCCCACCCCTCGGCGAGAATCCCCTTATATCCCATGCTTTCAACCACGTTCGCAAGCTCGTTGTTGTAGATGAGCTCTGTATTGCGAAAAATCTGCGGCACGACTCCGAAAAGCGCCTTCACTTTTTTCTTATGCAGCTTTACTTGTTTCTTAAATTCTTCTTTTGAGTAGAGGAAGGAAAGCGAGTGATAATACGTTTCTGATAAAATCTCCACCCTCCCCGTCTCAACAAGTTTCTGAAAAGAACGGAGCGTCGCGGGATGATAGCGCTCCAGCTGTTCCAGAAAAATGCCGGAGAGAGAAAAGCTCGCCTTGAATCCGGGATATTTCTCAAGAAGTTCCAAGAGAAGTGCATTGGCGGGCAGATAGCACTTCCCTGCGATTTTCTCGATGATTTTTTTATTGTTGAGCTTTCCGTCGGAGGTGTCATTAAAATAATGTCTGTCTTTCCCGATATCAAACACCCGATAACGCCTGACGCGCATGGGTTGGTGCACTTGAAAATAGAAGCAGACGGATGGCATTTGCTTTCATTGTACGCAAAAAGGCTCCAAAAGAAAGGGAAAAGAGAAAACGCCCGCGACTATAGCAGTCTGGGGCGTTTCAGTATACGCGCATCGCTTTCTTTTTGAGCTTACTTGCCTGATGAGCAAGATAGAGATAGACGAACAATTCCGCAAGTAGATCGATCCATCTGCTAGATAAGCCAATCTCGGCAATCATCAGAAGCACAGAGATGACGACAACACAAGACATGGCTGTGTCTACGAGCATGTGCTGCCACACCCCTTCATGGACGTGATCGTCTTCGTCCTCATCTCCCATGAAATGCGCAATGAGAAACATTACTACATTTATAAAGAGACCGGCCGTGGAAATGACGAGAGCCCCTTCCGGATGCACTTCCGGCAAAATAAGTCGGACCGGAGCGAGAACAATGCCAACCAGAGCTACCACTAATAGCATGTTTGCTATAAGCAGGCTGTAGCGATTCTTGTCTTCCCTTGAAAATGCATATATTGCCACAGCGTAGATCGGCAGATGTGTCAGTACGTGCCACGAGTCCGCAAGAAGCGCGAGGCTCCAGAAATAGCCCCCTCCACCCAGCTCAAGAGGGAAAAGCAGCACGGCAAGCCATAACGCCCACCAATATCCTGTCCTTCGACACTCGCACTTTTTTCCGCGATGCGCGAGATGAATTTTCTCCATTTCAAAGACCTCCAAAAGTTCAAGTCAATCTGCACCATACCACACTTAGCATTTATTTGCAACACCTGCTTTTCCGCACGGGGGAGTATACTAGAAAACATGCGGGTATTCAGTACTTGACATTGTTTCAAAGATAGTTTACTATATTTCTTATGCCGTCTTCGTTTGCAGAGATTATTTTAAATATACTCCTCTTCATCGCCCTGTATGTGCAGGTGCTTTTGCTGTTCACTTTTGTTGAGAAAAGGTCCAAAGAAAAAGCCTCGAGAAACAAAAATCGGATCGGCACTATCCCTCTTTCCCCCGCCATTCTCCCCTCTGTCGCCATCATCGTCCCCTGCTGGAATGAGGAGAAGACGCTTGCCGGAACGATTCGTTCCCTTCTCGCGCTCGACTATCCGAAAGAAAAGCTCGAAATCCTTATCGTGGACGACGGCTCGACGGACCAGACGCTCACGGTTGCCAATAGTTTCAGGGGACACCCGCAAATAAAAGTATTTCACAAAGAGAATGGCGGCAAGCATACGGCGATGAATCTGGGACTCGCGCGCGCAAACTCCGATCTTGTCGGCGGGCTTGATGCCGATTCTTTTGTGGAAAAAAACGCCCTCATGGAGATCGTACGGCAGTTTCGTAAACGGCCGGAAGTGATGGCAATAACGCCGTCTATCCGGGTCTACAATCCTCAAAATGTCCTGGAAAAACTCCAGTCAGTGGAGTACAATATGGGCATTTTTCTTCGAAAAGTGTTCAGCGAACTGAATGCTATTCACGTTACGCCGGGACCGTTTTCCATTTTCCGCCGGGAAGTTTTCGAGCGGATCGGCGAATACGCAGACGCTCACGGTACGGAGGATTTGGAAATCGCGCTCCGGATGCATACATACCACTACGCAATAGGGAATGCACCCGCCGCATTCGTTGACACCGTAACTCCGAAAACTGTCCGGACGCTCTTCAAACAGCGCCTGCGATGGATGTACGGATTTTTGCGCAATATGATTGATTACCGTTCTCTTATCGGAAATGCGCGGTATGGCAATGTGGGGCTTTTTTCCCTTCCGGCCGCGGTATTCTCCATCGCTTCTAAAATATATCTGACTATTTTTGCCGTTGTATACGGAGTGATGACACTATTTGAAAAATGGAGCGTTTACCAAATCATTGGAATTTCTCTTCCGCATATAGAGAACTTGCGGATGGAGTGGTTTTTTGTCAACACCAATCTTTCTGCCGTTATCATGTACGCGCTTTTCGCGGCAGGAGTCGTTATACTTCTCTTAGGACAGAGGATCGCCGCCGGAAATATGCGTTTTCGTGCCGGACATATCTACTTCCTCTTCTTGTACGGACTTCTCGCGCCTTTCTGGATATTCTCCGCAGTATGGAATGCGGCACGGGCGCAGAAGAGTGCGTGGCGATAACTTCCTATTTCCATGTACGATATAGACTATAAAAAATACCTTCTCGTTCTCGTCATCACTGCCGGTATTTTCGCGATGGCATTGTATGCGAGCGGGAGGCTCAATTCCGCAAAAATTGACGAGCTTCGCGCCATACAGGACCGCATCGCGATTGATCTTCTTTCATCTGAAATGCAATTCTCTCTTATTGAGGAGGCCTCGTGCGAGGACATCGGCAATCCCATTCTCTCGCGCGAACTTGATAATCTCAGCTCTAAGCTCTCGTACGCCGAGCAAGAGATCAACTCCGACGAAGAGGAGATCATGTGGCTGAAGAAAAACTATACGCTCTTTGAATTGCGCGATTATCTTTTGTCCAAGAAGCTCTCCGAGAAATGCGCCGAAAAACCCGTATCTATATTGTATTTCTATTCTAATGCCGGCGACTGCGCGGACTGCAAAAAGCAGGGACTCATCTTGACTGAGCTTCGGGGGAAATATCCCGGCCTTCGGGTATATTCGTTTGACTACCGTCTCGACCTTTCGGCACTTCAGACACTTATAGAAATCCACAAAATTCAAGATAATCTCCCGGTACTGCTCATAAAACGCAAAGCATATTACGGCTTTCAAGACGAGCCAGCCATCGAGAAAGCTTTGCCGGAACTCAAAACCCTCGCAACTTCGACGGAGAAGATACTATAGATGTAGACCGGACTTTACATTCTTGCCTCCTTTTTCCGCAACTTCCA